>NZ_JBFTLU010000210.1:0-7512 GCF_056396605.1 Pseudomonas sp. 05T35 | reverse complement strand
GGCCTCAACCACGCAACCGATCATCAGAAGATGTTGATCGGGTAATCCACGAAAACACGGACTTCGTTGCCGCTGACGTTGTAGTCGCTGGATTTCTGCGACACGCGCAGGACCGAGCTGCGTACTTTCACGCTCAGGTCTTTGGCCGGGCCGCTTTGGACCACGTACTTGAACTGGTTGAAGATTTCGCGCTCGGTGCCGCCGGTGCTGGTGGCGGTGGTGATGTTGTCGCCACGCACGTACGCCACGTTGTAGGTCAGGCCTGGAACGCCGAAGGCGCCGAAGTCGAGGCCGTAACCCAGCTGCCAGCTGCGTTCGTCTTCAGCGTTGAAGTCAGACCAGTAGGAGTTGGCGAGGTAGATGGTGTTGCCACCGTCACCGACACGACTGTGATCGTTCTGATAGCCGCCGTACGGGTAGCCGAGGTTGCTGTCACCGGTGCTGCGCTGGTGCGCGAGAGTGAACGAGTGCGGGCCGGTGACGAAGGTCGCTGCCAGGCTCCAGATTTTGTTGTCCTGGCCTTCGGTTTTGTTATCAAGGGCGTAGGACTTGTCCAGCTTGGTCTGGTAGCCGTTGAAGTCCAAAGTCAGGGACTGATCGGTGGCCAGCGGGAACACGTAGTTCAGGTTCACGTACTGTTTCTTCAGGACGTCTTCTACGTTGGACGCGTAGAACGCACCTTTGAACTGGTCGGTGAACTGGTAGCGACCGCCCAAGACGTTGATCGATTTCAGGCCACCGCTGTCACGACCTTCGGCGCTCTTGCGCGATTCGGCGGTGAAACGACCAGCGTTCAGCTCCAGGCCTTTGATCTCCTTGGAGGTGATCAAGGTGCCGGTGTAGCTTTCAGGCAGCAGACGCGAGTTGTCGTAGTTCAGCACCGGCAGCTCCGGCATCTGGTCGCCGTAGGTCAGCACAGTGTTGGACAGACGGAATTTTACCGCCGCGCCAGCCTTGGCCAGGTCATCGGCGGCTTCGCCGCTGTCGCCTTGCTTGAAGAAGTCGATACCGCCGGCGCCGCTACGGCCCTTGCCACCATCGAGGCGCAGGGCGTACAGACCGAAGGCATCAACGCCGACACCGACGGTGCCCTGGGTGAAGCCCGACGAGAAGGTGCCGATGGCAGCCTGGCCCCACTCGGCCTTGTCTTCTTTACCGTTCTTGTAATCGCGATTGATGTAGGCGTTGCGCAACAGCACTTTCAGGCTGCTGTCGTCAACAAAACCCTTGGACTCCGCCTGGTCGTTAGCCATGGCTTGAGTGGCGCTAAAAATCCCCAGAGCGATCAGACCGATCCGCTTGTTCAACATGTTATTTTCCTTATTACGGGTTTATACGCGCTGTGACCGCTGGCTGAAATGGCTGTTATTGCGCTCTTTTTTCACTCCAAAACAAAAGGCCCGCCCACGCAAAAGCGAGGCAGGCCCTTATTGTTTTTTGAAGTCGTGGCGGTTGGCCACAGGCGTTGGGGCGAATCCTAGCCGCGCCCCCAAGCATGTGTCAATTTCGTGAATCTTCTGTAATTAGGCGAAAATCGTCTAAGAACTTACTGCTCAGCGATCGCCAATTGCACCGTGTGGCTGTCCACAAACTGCTCGAAATGGGTGACTTTGCCGTTCGCCAAAGTCCACAAATGCGCGACTCGGGCGTTCATCGGACGCCCCGTGGCCTTGTAGATACCGCTGTAATTTCCGTAGGCGAATACCTTGTCACCCTGCGCGACGTAGCTCTCGGCCTTGAACTGAAAATCGTTCCATTCAGTGCCCAGACGTTTGAAGACATTCTCGACGATGGCGTCAAAACCGACGTAGGTCCCCGCGTAGGGAAACCCAGCCGCTTCAGTCCATTGCGCATCGGCGGCCAACGCTGCAGCAGTGTTGCGTGCATTCTCCTGGGAGTTGGCACCTTCGTAGGTGCTTTTGATCAGGCTCAGGTTATCCATGGGTCGCTCCGCGTAGTCGATGAGATCAGTGAGCACAACCGTCCAGGCCACAGGCTTGAACCGGGAAAGTGGATTCGTTCGGCTGGGCGACGACTGATTGGCTCAACCAGGCCGCAAATGCTTCAGGCTTACCGAGCCATGGACTGATGTCGACCACGGTGAATTGATCGTCCTGCTCCAGCACCAAGGTCGGGAAGCCCTGGCCACCAACCTGCGCCAACAGTGCGCGGCTTTTCTTGATGTGGTCTTGGGTTTCGTTCGCCAGTGCGTCCTTGAACTCGCGCTTGAAAGACTCAGCTTCCAGGCCAATCGATGCAGCGAGTTCCAACAACACCGCTTCATCGGCAATCCGCCGACCTTCCACGTAGTGCGCGCTCTGCAAACGCCCCAGCAGTTCCAGCCCACGTCCGGCGAGTTGTTCAGCGGCCAGCACGGCAGCAATCGGTGGCGCGGAATCAAACACGGCAGTGTGATCGCGCAATAGGCCTTCGAAATACGCCTCACCAAATGGCTGCCCGGTGTACTCGGCGATGCGTCGGTCGTGAGGCATCACGTAATCACGCAGTTGAGGTGAAACAGTCTGCCGGTTGGCGCCAGTCATCATGCCRCCACCGTGGGCGATCACCGGCAAGACTGCCTGTGCCGCTTGCACCAATGGTTTGGCACCGTAGCACCAGCCGCACAGTGGATCGTAGATGTAATGAAGGGTTGCGGTAGACATGGAAAGCTCCAGCAAAGTCGTAGGAATTCGATGCCGGCAGACTATTCCTATGACGGAGAGGGAAAAACGCCGTAATGGCTTTTAGTCTGTTTCGCAGATCGGTCAAATGACCTGTTTGGGCCAAGGCAGGCTGGACCAAACCTGAACCCACTTTTCCAAGGGCAAAAAAAAAGCGCTGCCATCCGGGCAGCGCTTTACCAATCCTTTGCTTTCTATCCTTCAATCACATCCCACAAGGCTTCAAGTTCTGCCTCACTGAATAAACCAGCGGGATAACGCTCGATCATCATCCTGCGCGGGTCAGGTTCTCTGACCTGTCGCGTTCCGTTGGATTTCAACCATTGCGCCAGCACCTGAAGCGATTCGCCATTCATTGCCAAGGGATGCGATGTCCGCTCGCTGACCATATTCATTTCCGGCGCTCTCTCCTGGTTCGTGAGCGGCTAACTTATCCAAGGTTTATGACAGAACAACGCGGTTCTACATTCCCGAGAATTGCTCTCGGACAGATACAAGAGCTATGCCAAAGTGCCTGACAGGCCGGCATGTGGATATAAAAAAACCCGCAGTCCATAGGAGCTGCGGGTTAGATAAGGGGTCACTCACATGAACCGGATAAAACACGGATCAATTCAGCGCCACTAGTTGTTACAACTTCACTCAACCTTTGTGCGGTGCCGGCTGTTGTTGGGTAAGGCAATGGATGTTACCGCCACCCAGTAACAGTTCACGCCCCGGCACCATCACTACTTCGTGCTGCGGGAACAGGTTCTGGAGGATTTCCTTGGCTTGCGCGTCCAGCGGATCGTCAAAGCTCGGCGCAATGATGCCGCCGTTGACGATCAGGAAGTTCACGTAGGAACCGGCCAGGCGCACAGAAGGGTTACGTTCCTGGGTACCGTCCACCGGGTCGACACCGGCGCACTCTTCCTCGGTCGCGTAAAGCGGCCCCGGAATCGGCATTTTGTGCACCTTAAATGGGCGGCCCTTGGCGTCCTTGGTGCTTTGCAGCACTTTCATTGCGGCCTGGCAACGCGGGTAGTTCGGATCCTGCGGATCGTCGGTCCAGGCCAATAGCACTTCACCGGGACGCACATAGCAGCAGAAGTTATCCACATGACCGTCGGTTTCGTCGTTGAACAAACCGTCCGGCAGCCAGATGATTTTATCCACAGCCAGTTGTGCACTCAGCACCGCTTCGATGTCGGCGCGGTTCAGGTGCGGATTGCGATTGCGATTCAACAGGCACTCTTCGGTTGTAATCAGCGTGCCTTCGCCATCGACGTGGATCGAACCGCCTTCGAGCACAAAACCCTCGGTACGGTAACGCGGGCTGCGCTCGATCTCGAGGATCTTGCCGGCCACTTGCGAGTCACGATTCCACGGCGAATACAGACCGCCATCGAAGCCGCCCCAGGCGTTGAAGTCCCAGTCGACACCACGGACTTCGCCGCTGTTGTTGATGACGAAGGTCGGCCCGGTATCGCGGACCCAAGCGTCGTCGCTGGACATCTCGACGAGGCGGATATTCGGCACGTCCAGACGCGCACGGGCGTTTTCGTACTGGGCCGCCGAGACAGCAACGGTCACCGGTTCAAAACGCGCGATGGCCTTGGCCACCGCAACGTGAGCGGCTTGCGCCGGCTTGCCACCCAGGCGCCAGTTGTCCGGACGCTCCGGCCAGACCATCCAGGTCTGGGTTTGGGTCGCCCACTCGGCAGGCATGTAAAAACCATCAGCGCGGGGTGTGCTGTGCAAAGTAGTCATAGCGATCAGGACTCCAGGGAACCGTCGAGGGTTTTGATTGCGCCGTACAGGTTCGGGCGACGATCACGGAACGAACCCCAGGCGCTGCGGATGTGCTCCAGCTCGTCGAGGTCGAAGCTCTGAACCAATACGCCTTCTTCGGTTTCGTTGAGCTCCTGGACTTTCTCGCCGAACTGGTTGGCGATGAACGACGAGCCGTAGAAGGTGATGTCGTAGCCGTCCTGCTCTTCATTGCCGATACGGTTGCTGGCGATCAGCGGCATCAGGTTGGCACCGGCATGGCCTTGCTGGACGCGCTGCCAGTGGTCGCGGGACGAGATGGTCTTGTCGTGCGGTTCGCTGCCGATGGCGGTTGGGTAGAACAGGATTTCCGCGCCTTGCAACGCCATGCTGCGGGCGCATTCCGGGAACCACTGATCCCAGYAGATGCCCACGCCGATTTTCGCGTAACGGGTGTTCCAGACTTTGAAGCCGGTATCGCCCGGGTTGAAGTAGTACTTTTCATGGTAGCCAGGACCGTCCGGGATGTGGCTTTTACGATAAATCCCGAGGTTGCTGCCATCGGCATCGATGATCGCGATGCTGTTGAAGCGTGCGCGACCCGCCAGTTCGAAGAAGCTGATCGGCAGCACGACTTGCAGTTCTTTGGCGACTTTCTGGAAGTGCTTGATGGCCACGTTGTCTTCAACCGACGTGGCCAGTTGCAGGTAATCCGGGTTCGGCTTCTGGCAGAAGTACGGGGTCTCGAACAGTTCCTGGATCAGGATGATCTGTGCGCCTTTGGCTGCGGCCTCACGGACCAGCTTCTCAGCGGTCTCGATGTTGGCTTCAAGGTCCCAGGAACAAGCCATCTGGGTAGCGGCGACGGTAACGATACGGCTCATGAATCATCTCCCGGGCGGGTTCAGAGGGTCGATTGTGGCATCGACCGATGACAGAAATGGGAACGGCCAGGCGCGGTGATCCACGCCATAGTGTTACGGCGCCTTTTATAACCGATAAAAATCGGCTTTAAAAGCATAAGGCATTCATTTAATCAAAAATATCTTACAAAAACCCGATAACAATCGAACTTAACGCAATCCCTGCTCGCGATGGCGGTCTGACAGCCAACATTGATATTGGATGTACCGGCCTTATCGCGAGCAGGCTCGCTCCCACAAGGGGAGTGTGTTTAGAGGCCTTCGTCGAGCACCTTCGACAAGGTATCGACAAAGAAATCCACGCTGCGTCGCGTGGTCACCATCGGTGGTTTGATCTTGAGGATGTTCAGGTAATCGCCGGTCGGCTGCATGAAAATCCCCAACTCGCGCAGGCGGTCGCACAACGCCGTGGTTTCTTCCGTGGCCGGTTCCAGGGTTTCGCGGTTGCGAATCAGCTCCACGCCCAGATAGAAGCCTGAGCCATGCACCGCGCCCACCAAAGGATGGCGGTCGATCAACGCTTCAAGCCGCTCCTTGAAATACCCGCCAACGATCCGGGCGTTTTCCCAGAGCTTCTCTTCCTTCATCACATCCAGCACTGCAATGCCGATGCGGCAACTGACCGGGCTGCCGCCCGCCGACGAGAAGAAATAACCTTCGGCTTCCAGCGCCTCGGCGATTTCTCGTCGGGTGATGACCGCACCCAATGGCTGGCCGTTACCCATGCCCTTGGCCATGGTGATGATGTCCGGCACCACGCCCTGCTCTTCAAAGCCCCAGAAGAACTTGCCCATGCGGCCGTAACCGACCTGCACTTCGTCGGCAATGCACACGCCACCCTGGGCACGGACCAGCGCATACACCTGTTTCAGGTAACCCGGTGGCAGAGAGATTCCACCGGCGTTGCCGTACACCGGCTCGCAGATAAAACCGGCCAGTTGTCGCTTCTGCTCGGCAATCTTCGCCAGGTTGTGTTCGACGCTGCGCACGTAATCCGGTGCGCTGTCGAGGCCACGGAATTCGCCACGATAGGTGTTCGGCGCCATCACCGGGTGCACCCAGTCCGGACGGCTGCTGAGGGCCTTGGGGTTATCTGCAATTGAAGTCGATACCGCATCGGCGGCCACCGACCAGCCGTGATAGGCCTCAAGCACACTAAGCATGTCACGACCGCCGCTATAGGCCCACGCCAGGCGAATCGCCAGGTCATTGGCCTCGGTGCCGCTGTTGACCAGAAACACCCGATCCATCGAGTCCGGCGCCAGCGCCAACAGGCGCTCGGAAAACTCGGCGATAGCCGCATAGTGGAAACGCGAGTTGGTATTGAGCAACGACCACTGACGGCTGGCTTCGGCCGCCATGCGCGGGTGACCGTGACCGAGCACCGCAACGTTGTTGAGCATGTCCAGGTAGGAGCGGCCCTGCATGTCGATCAGGTGATTGCGCCAGCCCCGCTCGATGCGCGGTGGATCGACGTAATAGTGTTTTTGCGAACGGGCAAAACTTGCGTCGCGACGCGCCAGCAAAGTATGCGGATCGAGTTCGACCTCAGCGTCGCAGGCCAGTCCCAACAATGCCGCGGGTGACGGGCACAACACCTGCCAGGCAGGTGCGCGGGACGGTGAGCAAAACAGCGGTGGATTCAACTCGGCGCCACGGCAGAGCTGAACCCGTAACGCACCGCCGACTTCACCCAGCACCTGCCCTTTGACCACGGCCGCACCGGTGTGCAGTGAGGGTTTGACACCCCACAGGCGCACGCTCAATTGTGCGCTGTCCAGTTGCACGCGGCCGTCAGCGCTCAGGTGCACGACACCGGCAAAGGGCGCTTCAACCGTTGTGCCCTGCGGCACCTGCAAGTCAACGTGCAGCGGGCACGTGTCCGGCTCGACGGCGCTGTCCGGACGCGTCTGCGATAAACGGTATTGCCCGTAACGACTGGCCGCCAAACCATGGGCTGCCGCCGCTTCGACCAGTAGACGTTGATCGATGCCGTCCTGCTCCCAATTGCCCGCTTCGAAATGCGGGCTCAAGACACCGAGGTCGATCAAGGCAAACTCGCGGCCCACCAGGCTTGGCAGTAATGGCGCAAACCCCTGGCTGGCAATCGCCGGCAGCGACTGGCCGACTGCTGTCAGAATCGCCGCTTCCATCMGTTC
>NZ_JBFTLU010000209.1:0-7591 GCF_056396605.1 Pseudomonas sp. 05T35 | reverse complement strand
GACAATGGCGTCAGCAGCAGCAGCAGCGTCTACGATCCCGCCGATGGCCGACTGCTGCAGTTGCTCGCGCGTAAAGGTGAACGAACCCTGCAAAACCTGCATTACGCCTATGACCCGGTGGGTAACATTATCCGCATGGCCGATGAGTCCCAACCGGTCACCTGGTTTGCCAATCAACGTGTCGAACCGGTCAACCGCTATAGCTACGACTCGCTCAATCAATTGATCAGCGCCACCGGGCGTGAGGTAGCGTCAGTCGTCAATGGTCCAGCACTGCCCGAGCTGATCTCCCCCCCGGATCCTGCTCGACTACAGCACTACAGCCAGACCTGGAGTTATGACGCAGGCGGCAATCTGCTCGCACAGCATCACAGCGGTAAACCCACGCACACCATGCTTGTTGAAGCCGGCAGCAATCGCGGGCTGACCCAGGTCGAGGGCCAAGAGCCGGACTTTGCTGCGAGTTTCGATGACAACGGCAATCTCAAGTTTCTGGCGCCGGGACAAGCGATGCGCTGGACGGCGCGCAATCAACTCAGCGAAGTCCTGTTGGTGACCCGGGCAAACGGCCAAAACGACAGCGAGCGCTATCTCTACGACGGTGCCGGTATGCGAGTGCGCAAGGTTCGTCATGCACAGGCGGCGAGCGTGACCCGAAAAACCGAGGTTCGGTATTTGCCGGGGCTGGAGATTCGTAGCGATGGGGCGGACAGCCCTGACGAAGTGTTGCACGTGCTTAATGTCCAGGCGGGACGTAGCAGTGTTCGGCTACTGCATTGGGCGCACGGTCAGCCGGATGACGTCGAAGAAGATCAGTTGCGTTACAGCCTCGACGACTATTTGGGCAGTAGCACGCTGGAACTGGATGGCCGTGGCAGCCTGATCAGTTATGAGGGGTATTACGCGTATGGCGGTACGGCCTGGTGGATGGGGCGTTCGCAGGTTGAAGCCAAGTACAAGTATGTTCGTTATTCGGGTAAGGAAAGGGATGCGACGGGGTTGTATTACTACGGCTTCCGGTATTATGCACCGTGGTTGCAGCGGTGGATTAATCCAGACCCGGCTGGGATTGTTGATGGGTTGAATCTATATGGAATGGTTCATAATAATCCAATTAACCTGATAGACAGCTCGGGAGCCATGTCGACGATACCGGAAAGTGCCAACTGGATTTGGATGGGGGGATCGCTATCAGTAGGGAGCGCGATCAATATCAATAAATTTATGTTTAATAACCCAAGCTATAAAGGCACTCTTTGGGTCGATAGGAGAGCAGGCCAAGGCAGCCATTTAGCAATGCGGGAAATGTTAAGTCATCGAATAAATATCAGAAATGTAAGTGAGATATTCGACAGCGCTGGTCCAAAGTTGCTGGCGGCTTTTGAGCGCGAACGATCAGGTCCACTCAAAAACTATGCGGCAGCAAGTGACATCGCCAGAGTAGCGCTTCTAGAAAAGGGTGCATTGTACATGGATGTGGATGTCGAGATGACAGCACCTATGTCACCTTTAGAGGCAAAGGCAGGTATCTTGATAGGTCCCGTCGAAGGACGCGATCTCGGAAATGCTATAATCGCGGCCCCTCCAGGATCAGAACAGATCAAAGCGGCAACTGAAAAGATCATCTCTGCATATGAGGCTTCGAACAATACCGCATGGTCCGTAAAGCGGCGGTATCCGAGCCCTTCACAAATAAAAGCTCAAAGCTTAGCCAGACACGATGTTTCACTGTCTATGCAGTCCATCAATGAGAAACTCATGACTATCCAGCGGGTGCAGATATATTCAGACTCCGAATTCGGAAAGGCAGAGGAGTCGTCTTTGGAAGAGTCACTGGAAAGCTTCCGTAAAATATCAATGTCTCTTGGGGTAAGCCTTGAGCGCCGGGCGGCCGACACAAGTAGAATGACGGGTACTAAAATGTGGAGAAAATTGCTTAATGCAGAATTTGGTGTTCCCCAGCGCCTTCGTTTTCCTAGTAACTTGTTTGAAAACGTAAATGCTTCCGGGCTGTCGTACACTAAAAGACCTCCGCTTCTGCGACGGTCATCTATTTAGGTGGAGTACACCCCATGGCGTTCTATCCGGAAAAGGTAGGGCAGCCGCAAAAACTGAGTTGTTACCTATGTGGGTGAGTCATACCGCCAGCGATTTTTTAATGACCTCTTCGTTTGAGGTCCAAAAACGCTGGCCTGGTTGAAAATCAGCCCTTTTCTAGGGCTGTCGTACCGGGTTCGGTGGGGCGAGCCGCCGTTCAGCTCAGCGGCGGCAAATTAAGCGCAGCGCAGCACTCCTCAATCGACCTCCGCTGTGTATCGGCATAYAGCGCCAGTTCATCGATGGTCGACCGCCCCAATGCTTGTTCAAACGCCTGCCGGTTCGAATGCTCGCCGTAGTGGGTTTGCGCGGCATCCCCGAGGTTCGACTGGAAGATCCCCGCCGCGCTGACCGGCAGAAAGTCTTCGTACACCAGTGGCTCTGCGCGAATGAATTCGGCGTTGAGCAAGCCTTGCAACGACGCTGTCCCAAGTTCGTCGCCATCAGCCGCGAGGCCCTTCTCTGTGACGAAATAGCGGAAGTAGGCCAGACCCTGTTCGCGCATTTCGCGGTAGCTGTCCGGGAAGGCTTTGAAGTGCTCTTCCATCAGGCTGTTGTAGCGCGCCGCGTTGGCTTCGTTGGGGAAGTCCTTGAGTTCATCGCGGGCAGCGTTGAGCAAGCGGTCGTAGAGTGCACGGCCTTCAGGCGTCAGTGCGGCGCCGCGTTGTTCGATTTCACCGAAGCGGGCGCTGTGGCTGCCGTGGGCCTGCTGCTGATCGGTGAACGCAATCGGTTCGTCCAGCGCTTTGAAACTGGTCTGGCGCAGCAGGATCGGACACTGGCGGCGCGGTGGGCCTTCGATTACCGCTTTGGGGGTGATGCCGTGTTCGGGCATTTTTGCCTGCACGATGTCGATGTCCAGGGTGCGCGGCGTCAGGTGATTGATGTGCGGGCCTTTGAAGGCGACGACGTCGGCAATCAACCGATGCTGGGCGCTGAGTTGCTGGTATTGCGCGGCGGTGACAGTGGCGCGGTGGTGCCAGCGGAAAGTTTCCAGTGCCTGTTCGACGAAATCCTCGGCTTGCTGCTCGTTGAGTCCGCCGTGTTGTTCGGCCTGCTCGATCAGCGCCAGTGCCTGCGCGGTGAAAATCGAACGCTTGGCCAGCACCGATTCGGCAAACGTGCGCAGCTCGGGGTTTTCGATCAGTTCCAGGCGCAGCAGCGAGGTGAACACCCGGAACGGACTGACTTGCAACGACGCTTCATGCACGGCGCGGAACGCCGTGGAGTGCACCGGCACTCCTGCCGGCGTCAGGTCGTAATAGCCGACCGGCTGCATGCCCATCACCGCGAACAAGCGGCAGAGCGTCGCCAGCTCTTGCGCGGTGCCGACGCGGATCGCCCCGTGGCGTTCCAGGTCCAGGCGCTCGATTTCGCCTGTGCTGCGTAACTGTCGGGCAATCGCCGGATCGCTGTCGAGCACCTGGGCGTTGGTCTGCGCCACCAGTTCCATCAAGGCGCCGTACAGCGGCACTTCTTCGCGGTACATGTCTGACATCGCTCGCGAGAAGCGTTGGCGGATCAGGTCTGGGCTGACGACGTTGTGGTTGCTCATAAACACGAATCCCGGCGCAGTGACAGTGGAGTAGGCCGATTCTGTTCGGCACAGGCGACGCTGACAAACGAAGTTTCTTCTGAACTTCATTCTGCAAATGACTGCTGCGATCAACGCAATATCTGATCCACCAGCTCGATCCAGTGCCGGACTGGTGTCCGTCCGGCGCTGGCGAGGTGGCTCTGGCAACCGATGTTGGCGGTGACGATCAGCTCCGGCCGGCCGCTTTCCAGAGCGTTGAGCCTGTTGTCGCGCAGTTGCCGGGCGAGCACCGGTTGGGTCAATGAGTACGTCCCGGCCGAGCCACAGCACAAGTGACTGTCGGGCACGCTGGTGAGGTTGAAACCGAGGCGGGTCAGTAGTTCTTCGACTGCACCGCCGAGTTTTAGCGCGTGCTGCAAGGTGCACGGGCAGTGGAAGGCGATTCGTCGTTCGGTGGCCGCGCACACTCGCTCCAAGGGTTCGTCGCGCAGGATCTCCACCAGGTCCTTGCTCATCTCGCTGACCCGTTTGGCCTTGGCCGCGTAGGCCGGATCGGTCTTGAGCAAATGCCCGTAATCCTTGATGAACGCACCGCAGCCGCTGGCGGTTTGCACGATGGCTTCGGCGCCGCTTTCCAGCGCGGGCCACCAGACGTCGATGTTCTGGCGGGCGCGATTGAGCCCCTGYTCCTGAGCGTCAAGGTGATAGTCCAGCGCTCCGCAGCATCCGGCCTGGTGAACGGTGCTGACGCTGATCCCCAGTCGATCGAGCACCCGAGCTGCGGCGGCATTGGTGTTCGGTGACAAACCCGGCTGCACACAGCCTTCGAGCATCAGCACTTTTCGCGCATGCACCGTGGTTGGCCATTCTCCCGCTGGCGGCACGTCGCGCGGCAGTTTGGCTTCGAGGTCGCGCGGCATCAGCGGCCGGAAGGTTGCGCCGATCTGCAACAAGACCTTGAACAGTCCGGGGTTTGGCGCCATTGCCCGCAAGCCCTGACGCAACACGCGCTGGCTCGCCGAGCGCGGCACCGCCTGATCGACCACCGCGCGGCCGATGTCCAGCAGGTTGTGATAATCGACCCCGGACGGGCAGGTGGTTTCGCAGGCGCGGCACGACAGGCAGCGGTCCAGGTGCAATTGGGTCTGGGCGGTGGCGGGGTGACCTTCGAGCACTTGCTTGATCAGGTAGATGCGCCCTCGTGGGCCGTCCAGTTCATCGCCGAGCAACTGATAGGTCGGACACGTGGCGTTGCAGAACCCGCAGTGCACGCAGGTGCGCAGAATGCTTTCGGCTTCTGCCGCGCGGGGCAGGCGTTTGGCCTGATCGCTGAGGGTGGTCTGCATGCTTCAGAACTCCGCGTACATCCGGCCAGGGTTGAACAACCCCTGAGGGTCGAGTTGGGCCTTGAGCTGTTGGTGATAGCGCAACAGCGCCGGCGCCAACGGCTGGAACGGCGTGTCGCTGACGCCGTGGCTGTAGCACGTCGCATGGCCGCCCAGATCCGCGGCCAGTGACTGAATGTCCGGCGCCTCGGATTTCAACCAGCGTTGCGCACCGGCCCAATCGATCAGCTGTTCGCCGGGCAGCGTCAGCGGGCCGATGTTGTTCGGCAATGACAGACGCCACAACGGCAGCCCTTCATCGAAAAATGCCAGCTGTTGTTCATTCAGCGCCTCCCAGTATTGAGCGTCCAGCACCTCGCCACCGAGGCGCTGATGGGCGGCGCTGACCGAACCTTCGCCGCCCTCCAGCCGCAGGTGTAATTGCCGGCCGTCATGGCACGCCGCGCTGATGGGCAGCGGTTGCTGGCCCCACTCGGCGAGTTTGCTCAAGGCGTGGGCGCTGTCGAGTTCCAGGCTGATGCTCAGGCACTGGCGCGGTTTGGGCAGGACCTTGAGCGAGACTTCGGTGATCACGCCGAGGCAACCGAAGCTGCCGGTCAACAACCGCGACAGGTCATAACCGGCGACGTTTTTCATCACCTCGCCGCCAAAACGCAGCTGTTTACCGTTGCCGGTGATCAGCCGGGTGCCGAGCACAAAGTCACGCACCGAACCGGCCCATGGGCGACGCGGGCCCGATAGCCCCGAGGCAATCATGCCGCCGACCGTGGCGTCTTCACCAAAGGAGGGCGGCTCACAAGGGAGCATTTGCCCGGCCGCATCCAGCGCCGCCAGCAACTCCCTCAGCGGTGTACCGCAGCGAGCGGTGATCACCAGTTCGGTCGGGTCATAGCTGACGATGCCGCGATGGGCGCGGGTGTCGAGCACCTCGCCAGCCACCTCGCGGCCGAGGAAGGCCTTGCTGCTGGCGCCTTGAATGCGCAGCGGCGTGGCGTTCTCCCGGGCCTGGTTGATTTGCTCAAGTAACTCCACGCTGGCGTCCCGGTCCTGGTCGGTGTGCATCAGAAACGCTCCAGTTCAGGGAAGGGCAGTTGTCCGCCGTGGACATGCATGGCACCGAACTCGGCGCAGCGGTGCAGCGTGGGAATGTTCTTGCCGGGATTGAGCAGGCCTTTGGCGTCGAACGCGATTTTGATTGCGTGAAACACCGTCAGCTCGTCGTTGTTGAACTGCGCGCACATCTGATTGATTTTCTCGCGGCCGACACCGTGCTCGCCGGTGATGCTGCCGCCAACCTTGACGCAGAGTTCGAGGATTTTCCCGCCGAGGGCTTCGGTGCGTTCCAGCTCGCCGGGCTGGTTGGCGTCGAACAGGATCAGCGGGTGCATGTTGCCGTCACCGGCGTGAAACACGTTGGCGACTCGCAAGCCGTATTCACTGGCCAGCTCGGCAATCCCCTTGAGCACCCGAGGCAACTCGCATCGCGGGATGGTGCCGTCCATGCAGTAGTAATCCGGCGACAAGCGCCCGATCGCCGGGAACGCCGCTTTGCGTCCGGCCCAGAATTTAACCCGTTCCGCCTCGTCGCGGGCCTGGCGCACTGCACTGGCGCCGGCCTGTTCCAGCACAGCGCGAACCCGCAGGCAATCATCGCGTACATCGGCTTCGACGCCATCGAGTTCACACAGCAGAATCGCCTCGGCGTCCACTGGGTAACCGGCGTGAACGAAGTCTTCGGCGGCGCGCAAGGCCAGGTTGTCCATCATCTCCAGGCCTGCGGGAATGATCCCGGCAGCGATGATCTCCGCCACGGCGCCTCCGGCTTTTTCCACGGAGTCGAAACTCGCCAGCAGCACTTTGGCGGCCTGCGGTTTGGGCAGCAGTTTGACCGTGACTTCGGTGATGATG
This sequence comes from Pseudomonas sp. 05T35, assembly GCF_056396605.1. Lineage (NCBI taxonomy): Bacteria > Pseudomonadati > Pseudomonadota > Gammaproteobacteria > Pseudomonadales > Pseudomonadaceae > Pseudomonas > Pseudomonas sp. 05T35. The sequence goes on along the minus strand of NZ_JBFTLU010000209.1, from coordinate 703 downwards.
CCCAGCAATCCCTCGGAGCCGTTGAACAGCGCCAACAGGTCGAACCCTGCTGAGTCCAGTGCGTCCGAGCCTAAGGTCAGGTGTTCGCCTTCAATCGTCAGCACTTCCAGCTTCAGCACATTGTGGACGGTCAGGCCGTATTTCAGGCAGTGCACGCCACCGGCGTTTTCCGCGACATTGCCGCCAATCGAGCAGGCGATCTGCGAGGACGGGTCCGGCGCGTAATACAGGCCAAGCGGTGCGACGGCCTGGGAAATTGCCAGGTTGCGTACCCCCGGTTGAACCCGAGCGGTGCGGGCGGCGGAGTCGATGTGGAGGATCTGATTGAAGCGCGCCATCACCAGCAGCACGCCTTTTTCCAACGGCAGCGCACCTCCGGACAACCCGGTGCCGGCGCCACGCGCCACCACGGGCACCCGATGGGCATGGCAGAGTTTGAGCACGGCCTGAACCTGCTCGAAATAACGCGGCAGCAGCACCAGCATCGGCGTGGTTCGATAGGCCGAGAGCCCATCGCACTCGTAGGGTTTGAGTTCTTCTTCGCGGTAGAGAATGTCCATTTCCGGCACCTGCTCGCGCAAGGCGTTGAGCAAGGCTTCCTTGTCGACCGGGGGCAGGGCACCGTCGATGCGTTCGTCGTAGAGAATGTTCATCAGATGACAAGCCTCGTAGCAGCTGCCGAAGGCTGCGTTCGGCTCGGTCC
>NZ_JBFTLU010000208.1:0-7592 GCF_056396605.1 Pseudomonas sp. 05T35 | reverse complement strand
GTGCTGGTCAACGAATGGTGGTAGGTGTGGCCACGCAACGGGCCTTCGGGTAACTCGACCGCTTGCAGGGCCAGCGCGGCCAGACGCTTTTGCATCACCGCATCACCGGCCAGCAGCCCTACCAACTCGGCACGCGTGCCATCGACATCGGTCAGTGAGTCGAGCAGGTACAGCATGCCGCCGCATTCAGCCAACAACGGTTTGCCAGCGCCGTGATGCGCGCGAATCGCATCGAGCATTGTGCGGTTTTCAGCCAACGCCACGTGGTGCAATTCCGGATAACCACCGGGCAGATACAGGCTGTCAGCTTCTGGCAATTCACGGTCATGGATCGGCGAGAAGAATCGTAACTCCGCCCCCATCGCCCGCAACAAGTCGAGGCTCGCGCCATACGTGAAGGCAAACGCTTCATCGCGAGCCACGGCAATTCGCACACCGGCCAACAACGGCTCGGCGGCAATCACATCAGGCGCAGCGAACTCGACGGCGGGCGGCAACGCCACTTCGCAGCTGCTGGCCAACGCGGCGGCGGCGGCGTCGAGGCGCAGATCGAGATCATTCAATTCACTGGCCTGGACCAGCCCCAAGTGACGGCTAGGCAATTCGATTCCGGTTTCCCGGGACAAGGCTCCGTACCAGCGCAAGCCTTCAGTGAGACTGCCTTCAAGCAGTTGCGCGTGACGCAAGGTGCCGACGCGGTTGGCCAAGACACCGRCAAACGGCAAGTCCGGCTGATAACGTGCCAGCCCCAACGCCAACGCGCCGAATGTCTGGGCCATGGCGGTGCCATCGATCACACCCAGTACGGGTACGCCGAAGTGCCGCGCCAGATCGGCGCTGGACGGCGTGCCATCGAACAGGCCCATGACGCCTTCGATCAAAATCAGATCAGCCTCAGCGGCGGCTTCCCACAACAGCCGACGACTTTCCTGCTCGCCGACCATCCACATGTCCAATTGATACACCGGCGCACCGCTGGCGCGCTCGAGAATCATCGGATCGAGAAAGTCCGGGCCGCATTTGAACACCCGGACCTTGCGCCCCTGATTGCGATGCAAACGGGCCAGCGCGGCGGTGACGGTGGTCTTGCCCTGACCGGAAGCCGGCGCAGCAATCAATACCGCCGGGCAAAAACGCGGCTCACTCACAGCTCAACGCCTTTCTGCGCTTTGATCCCGGCCTGGAAAGCGTGCTTGATCATGCCCATTTCGGTGACGGTGTCGGCCAGCTCGATCATTTCCGGCTTGGCACCACGACCGGTGACCACCACGTGCTGCATCGGCGGACGCGCCTGCAAGTCGCTGAGCACTTGATCCAGGTCCAGATAACCGTGCTTGAGGGCGATATTCAGTTCATCGAGCACCACCAGACCAATGGCCGGGTCACGCAGCAATTCGCGGGAGACGTCCCATGCGGCCTCGGCGGCGGCGATATCGCGCTGGCGATCCTGGGTTTCCCAAGTGAAACCTTCGCCCATCACGTGGAAGCGCACTTGCTCCGGGAAGCGACGGAAGAACAGCTCCTCGCCAGTGCTGCTACGCCCCTTGATGAACTGCACCACGCCGCACTGCATGCCGTGGCCCATTGCCCGGGCGAGCATGCCGAACGCAGAACTGCTTTTGCCCTTGCCGTTGCCGGACAGGACCAGCAGCAAGCCGCATTCATTCGGCGAGTTGGCAATGCGCTCATCGATCACCGCTTTCTTGCGCAGCATGCGTGCCAGGTGGCGTTCGTCACGATCAGGGGAATCAGTCATGGGGGAGCTCTCCGTTGAGGCTGGATAACGGCGGGCAGGCATAGAAATAGACGGCAACAAGCCTGGCATCGCCCACCGTGATGCCGCTGGATGGATCAGGCCGGTCTCCGGGCTCATGAGCGGCTTTCGCCTGACTGCACGCCTTCCCATATCGACCTTCGACACAGTGGCTCAAAGCGCAGTTTTTACTCATTTACCGTTGCGGGGGCAGCGCCGGGATCGTCGCCCGCTCTGTCAAAGAACGCGCCCTCACCGGCTTCCCTGTTTCACTCGGTCGACCACTGGGTCACAGAGCACCTGAAACAAGTCGCGAAGGTTAGAGGGTTGGGGGTGGAGCGTCAATTAAAGCCGGGGGCTCATCGACAGATAGAAACCGACCCAGATCAATAATCTGGCGCCAATCTTGTGCCACACTGAAAGCAATGATATCAAAGAGCCACAACCTTACATTACAAGAACAAAGAGGGGGCAACATGCAAGGCATGATCATCAGTAACCCGAAGCTGGAATTCCTGCGCCCGGTGCTGGAGCGCTGGTTCGAGTGCATCGACCGTTACAACGCAGTACGCGGCGATAACGAAAGCCCTTACTGGTTTGACGAACGCGCCAACGTGAGCCTGCTTTCGGCGGCAGCGTGGATGGCTGAAATGGTCACCCTCGAACAGACTCCGACGAAAAAGCAGATCGAGGAAGGCGAACGCAATGGCCGCGCCGACCTGTTTATCGCCAGTGGCGAAGAACGCGCCTATCTTCAGGCCAGCCAACGCTGGCCGCGGGTCAATAACCTGAACCTCACCCAGGCCTTGCAAGATACCGTGAGCGATGCGAAAAAAATCAGCTACGCCAGCGACCTGAAGCTTGGTTGCCTGTTCGTCGCCCCACAAAAAGCCCAGCAAAGCCCTACGCCGGAAGAACTCCAGGACATGGTCGACGACCTGCAAAAGGAACACTCCTGCGCCGTGGCCTGGTACTTCCCCTACGCCTACCGCAAATTGCACAACGAAGCCGGCAACTACCATCCGGGCATCGCGGTATTGCTCAAAGAGGCTCGCGGCTGACGGGTTGAACCTTCCATCGATCAGGCTCCTCTATGATGAGGTGATGCACTCATAGGGAAATCAGCATGCTCAAGCCTCGATTCGTCATTGTTATCGCCATCGCCGGAGGGCTCGCCGCCTGCGGGGAGTCCGCCACCTTGCCAGTGTCGGACGGCACGGGCCCATCGCCCAAGCTGCCGGAACCGCACAAGACCCTGATCCCGACAGTGAACATTGCACCGGCGGTCGGCTGGCCAGCGGGCGCAAAGCCGATTGCCGCGCCAGGCACTCAGGTGGCGGCATTTGCCGAAGGACTTGATCATCCACGCTGGCTCTATGTACTGCCCAACGGCGACGTGTTGGTGGCTGAAACCAATGCGCCACCCAAGCCCGACGACAGCAAAGGCATTCGTGGCTGGGTCATGGGCAAAGTCATGGGCCGCGCCGGTGCTGGCGTACCAAGCGCGAACCGGATCACCCTGCTGCGTGACAAGGATCACAACGGCGTCGCTGAAACCCGCACGACCTTCATCGAGAACCTCAACTCGCCGTTCGGCATGACCCTGGTCGGCAACGACCTGTACGTCGCCGACACTGACCGCCTGCTGCGCTTTCACTATGAAAGTGGTGAAACATCCATCACCACCAAACCGGTGAAAGTCATCGACCTGCCCGGTGGCACGCTGAATCATCACTGGACCAAAAACGTCATCGCCAGCAAGGACGGTAGCAAGCTCTACGTCACGGTCGGCTCCAACAGCAATGTCGGTGAAAATGGCCTGGAACAGGAAGAAGGACGCGCAGCGATCTGGGAGGTCGATCGCGCGACCGGCAATCATCGGATTTTTGCCTCAGGCCTGCGCAACCCCAACGGCATGGACTGGGAACCGCGCAGCGGAAAACTCTGGACAGCTGTCAACGAACGGGACGAAATCGGCAGCGACCTGGTGCCGGACTACATCACCTCGGTCAAGGACGGCGGCTTCTACGGCTGGCCATTCAGTTACTACGGCCAGCACATCGACGCGCGCGTCACACCGCAAAACCCCGACCTGGTCGCCAGGGCCATCGCCCCGGACTACGCGGTTGGACCGCATACCGCTTCGCTGGGCCTGACCTTCGCCGAAGGCAGCAAGCTGCCAGCTCCGTTCACTGAAGGCGCATTTATCGGCCAGCATGGTTCCTGGAACCGCAAACCACATAGCGGCTACAAAGTCATCTTCGTGCCGTTCAGCGCTGGCAAGCCGGCAGGGCAACCGGTCGACGTGCTGACGGGGTTTCTCAACAAGAATGAAGAAGCCATGGGTCGCCCGGTGGGCGTAGTGATCGATAAACAGGGTGACTTGCTGGTGGCCGATGACGTGGGGAACAAGATCTGGCGCGTGTCTGCAGCTAAATAAACGTTAAAAGATCGAGCCGCGTCCGGACGATCTTTTCCATCAACCCATTACTTTTTGCGACACAGCGTCAAACCATCGCCCAACGGCAACAACGACAGGTCGACACGCGAGTCGTCCTTCAAGGCGCGATTGAGTGCCTGGATGGCTCGGGTGTCTTCGCTCGCGGGATTTTCTTCCAGTACTCGCCCACTCCACAGCGTGTTGTCGAATACCGCCAGCCCACCACTTCGCAGCAGCCGCAAAGCGCTTTCCAGATAGGCCGGATAGTTGGCCTTGTCGGCATCGATGAAGATCAGATCGAAGCAACCGCCCTGCCCTTGCTGCTCAAGTTGAGCCAGGGTTTGCAACGCGGGAGCCAAACGTAAATCGATGCGCCCGGCGAGCCCGGCTTCTTGCCAGTAACGACGCGCCGTGGCGTTGTAGTCGCCGGGAATGTCACAGCAGATCAACGAACCGTCATCCGGCAAGGCGGCCGCCATGCACAAGGCGCTGTAACCGGTGAAGGTGCCGACTTCAAGCAAGCGCCTGGCGCCCGTCAGCTTGACCAGCAAGGCGAGGAACTGGCCCTGTTCGGGTGCCACCTGCCAGCGCGCCATGGGCAGCGCCTGGGTTTCGTCACGCAAGCGGCGCTGCAGCGGCGTTTCGCGCAGGGAAACGTCGAGCAGGTAGTTATAAAGGGAATCGTCGAGATTGAGCGTGCGAGCGGTCATGACAACCTCTGCGAACTAGAAATTGTGCGCCAGATGCTCAGGCTCGATGACACGCTYGGCGCTCAGGTAGGCTCTCTGCCAATAGGCCTTGGACAAACTGTCGAGCTTCACCGTACCACCCGTGGCGGGTGCATGCACGAAGCGACCTTCGCCGACATAGATCCCGGCGTGGCTGACTTGCGAGCCGCCATTGGTGGCGAAGAAGATCAGGTCACCGGTTTGCAGAGCCTCCAGGCCAACGTTCGGTGCCTGCATGCCGATCATCTCGCGAGTTGAGCGCGGCAGGGAAATACCCGCCGCATCTCGGTAGACGTAGCCGATCAGACCGCTGCAATCGAAACCTGAATCCGGCGTATTGCCGCCCCAACGATAAGGCGTGCCGACCAGACCCAGCGCGCGAATCAGCACGTCTTCAGCGGCAGGCGAGAACGATTGGGCGGGAGCGAAAACCGGGGCGCGAACGACTTTGACGGGCGGCGGAGTACGGCTGGCACAGGCGCTGAGCAGCGCTGCGAGGAAGATAAGTGCGAGGCGGGCCGACATCGTCATGTGCAGAACATCCTGATCTGGCAGCGGCTTTCTCTGCCGAGCGGCTGAAAACAAAACCGCGTAAGCAGGGCTTACGCGGTTAGTTAGTCAACAATAGATCAGGATTCTAGCGGCTACGCGCCAAACTTCAAGTAAGACTTTAAGTTGGCCTTACAAAAAGTCCGCTTACTTGCGTGCCRTGACTGTCGTTGGTGCCATGGCGAGTGCTCGCTTGGCCTCAATGAAGGTCTTGCTCCAGTAGCTGTCGCCCAGGTTATCGACCCGGACACCACCGCTGCGGCGGCTGCTGGAATGGATGAACTGGTCATCACCCAGGTAGATCCCGGCGTGACTGACGCGACCGCGACGACCATTGGTGGCGAAGAACAGCAAGTCGCCAGGCTTCAGGTTGTTGCGTGAGACCAATGGGGCATTCACGTTGATCATTTCGCGAGTGGAGCGCGGCAGGTTCATGCCAGCCTCTTCACGAAACAGATAACCGATGAAACCGCTGCAATCGAAACCGGCTTCAGAGGTGCCGCCCATGCGGTAACGGGTACCGACCAGGGACAAGCCACGCTCGAGAATGCTGTCGGCCAAAACTGGAAGCTGGTAAGGCTTGTTGCTGGCAAAGTCGGCCAGTTCTTTTTCGGTAGCCAGCTCTTCCTGATAAATAACGGAAGACTGGGCAGTCGCTGAATTTTTAATCTGCTGATCGTTTTGTTGTTGCGAGACCGGGGAATGAACCGCGCAACCAAAAAGCAGGGTGACAAGTGCGAGAGGCACGAGGGGTGCGAAGCGATTTAGCATGGGCACGACCGTGGCTGAAGTTGTAAAGAAGGCGAGACTATGCCTTCTATCGTCCTCATTTGCAAATTCAATCGATCTAAATGTGACTTATCGGTTTCTCGTTAACATCTAAGCGCTTAAGCCCATTTTAATCTGCACGCGCCGTGAATACCCTTCCGGAAGCGGGTTTCCTGACGCCTGAAAGATGCCGAAACGCACTACAGGCCGCGGTTTTACCAGCCCAGGGTTTCTTTGAGAAAGGGGATCGTCAGCTTGCGCTGAGCCTGCAAGGAGGCCTGATCGAGGCGCTCAAGGAGCTCGAACAACGCGCTCATGCTGCGAGTACCGCGCGTCAAAATAAAATGCCCGACTTCGTCGGTCAGGTGCAGACCGCGGCGTGACGCACGCAATTGCAGTGCACGCAACTTGTCTTCATCGGACAGCGGCCGCATCTGAAAAATCAGCGCAAGGGTCAAGCGGGATTTGAGGTCAGCCAGTTTTACCGGCAACTCGCGTGGCGAGGTCGAAGCGGCGATCAGCAGGCGCCGACCGCTGTCTCGCAGGCGATTGAACAGATGGAACAACGCCTCTTCCCAATCAGCCCGTCCAGCGACTGCCTGCAAGTCATCCAGGCAGACCAGTTCGTACTGCTCAAGGTTGTCGAGGATTTCGATACCGCGATCCAGCAACTCGGCCAACGGCAGGTACACCGCAGGCTCCCCCAACTGCTCGAAGCGCAAGCACGCGGCTTGCAACAAGTGCGTACGCCCTACGCCGTCCTTGCCCCAGAGATAGATCAGGCTTTCGGTCCAGCCGGCGTCGGCTTCGCACAGCCGCTCGACATAGCCGAGTGCAGCGGCATTGGCGCCAGGGTAGTAGTTGATAAAGGTAGCGTCATCACGCAGACGCACACCTAGGGGCAGCTGAATCGGTTTCATGCTGACTGAACAGTTCCAAACGAACCGTTAGTGGCCTCTGTGTAAAGTTTGCAAAGTTTATACCCGTGACGCCAGCCGCACAATGCAGCAGACCATAAGCAAAATCAAAGGTTTGCGTTAACTTGCGAGGATCGCCGAGGTTTGTTTGACGGCGTATGTGATAGCCGGGAGAGTTTTACAGGCGTGCCCGGCAATGTGCCGGGCATCCTTGAGTACTCAGTCGACAGGGCTGATCAATCCGAATTATCCACACCGCTGTACATGCCAGAATCTTTATATAAATCATGGACATGCCGAACAAGCACCATGATCACCGCCGCGACTGGCAACGCCAGCAGAATCCCGGTGAAACCGAACAGCTCTCCACCCGCCAGAATCGCAAAGATCACCGCCACCGGGTGCAGACCAATCCGGTCTCCCACCAACAACGGCGT
>NZ_JBFTLU010000207.1:0-7611 GCF_056396605.1 Pseudomonas sp. 05T35 | reverse complement strand
GGCCAAGGCGACCACGCGTGTCGAGTTGAACACCTGCACGTTACTCGCCGCTGCCAGTTTCTGGCGATGAGCCTGGGCACTGGCTGGCAAGTGTGCGTTAACCCCATCCCGCCAGATTTGCCCGCCGGGTGCCGGGTTGTCATCGATGATGGCGATGCGTGCGCCGCTCGGTGCGGCGGCCAACGCTGCCGCCATGCCTGCCGGCCCTGCGCCGATAATCAGCAGCTCGACGTTCATGGCCGGGTCTCCACGTGCATGCCTGTGCGGCAGGTGGTCTGGCAGGCGAGGCGGCGCTGACCGTCGATGTTCACCCGGCACTCCTGGCAAACCCCCATCCCGCAAAACGGTGCCCGGTGCTGACCGCTGACCGAGGTTCGACTGCAGCCGTCGCCTGCCAGATAGAGCAGCGCCGCAACCGTAGTGCCGGCATCGACCGCTACTGTGCGGCCATCGAGACTCACTTCAATCATGCGCGTAACCCTTGTGCAGTGGACAGGAAGCGCCCCGGCAGATAAGGCGTCGGGTCGATGGCCGGGGTGGTTTTACACAGCTGCGCAGCCAACAGCTGGGCGCTGCCGGGGGCGGTGGTCACGCCCAATCCTTCATGCCCGGCCGCCAGCCACAAACCCGCTTGCTGTGGATGTTCGCCGAGCAGTGGCAAGCCATCGGGCGTGGCGGCGCGCAGGCCGGTCCAACTGCGGATAGCGTTCATCCCGGCCAGTTCCGGCAAATAGTCGATCGCCCGGCGCAGCATGCGCGCCAACACGGCCGGTTCGACGCTCAAGTCGGTGGTGTCGAACTGACGCGTTGAGCCGAGAAAGAGTTGCCCGGTCGGGCGTGGTTGGGCATTGAAAGCCACCGAGGTGCCTTCGCTGGCGTGAGCACTGGTGACATAGCCCAGCTCGACCAACTGATGATGGATCTTGCCGGGGTAGCGGTCGGTGATCAGCAGATGACCCTTCTTCGGGCGAATCGGCAGGTCGGGGCACAGTTCGGTGGCGTGAATGCCGTTGGCCAGCACCACCGCTTCGGCACGTAACTGCTCGCCGGTGCTCAAGCGCAACTGATTGCCGTCGACCTGCGTGACCTCGACCGTGCGCCGAGTGATCCGCCCAGCGCTTTGCTTGAGCAGCCAGTGAGCCGCATTCGGCGCGTAGAGAATGCCGTCGCCGCTGACCTTCAGCGCGCCACTCAGGCCGGGACGGAGCATGGGTTCAGCCTTGTAGAGGGCGCGCGGGTCGAGCATTTCGCAGTCGATGCCGCGGGCCTTGAGCGTCTGACGTTTGTGCTCGGCGCCGGCCATTTCCTCGTCATTGGCGGCCAGCCACAGCGTGCCGCAATTGCGGTAGGCGCAATCGGGGTCCAGACGCGGCGCCCATTGTCGCCAGAGCTCGATGGAGTATTGGCTCAGCGCCAGTTCGGCCGGGTTGTCATCCATCGCCACCAGGTGACCCATGCCGACTGCCGTGGCACCGCCGCGCTGGCTGTCAAGCACCAGCACGTCGAGCCCGCGTTGCGCCAGCTCAAAGGCACAGGCACTGCCGACAATGCCGGCGCCGATGACAATGACGTCGGCATTCATGAACCGATGCCCCACACGAACGGGTCGTCTTCCTCTAGCAACAAGTGGCTCTCGCCACTCATGTGGGCGCGACCGCGAATCGTCGGAATGATGCGCTGTTCGTCGAGCCGCTCGTAGCTGGCTTCGAACTGGCTGCCGATCACACTGGCCTGGCGCCAGACTTCACCGGGCTGCAGTTTGCCGTCGGCTGCCAGGCACGCCAGCTTGGCGCTGGTGCCAGTGCCGCAAGGTGAGCGGTCGTAGGCTTTGCCGGGGCAGAGGACAAAGTTGCGGCTGTCGGCCACCGGGTCGTCGGCAAACAGCTCGATGTGATCGATTTCGCCGCCGTCCTCGCCACGAATGCCCTGGTTTTTCAGCGCTTCGCGGACTGCCCAGGTGTAGGCGGTCAGGGCTTCGAGGTTGTCGCTGGCGATGCGTTGGCCGTGGTCGGCGATCAGGAAAAACCAGTTGCCGCCCCAGGCGATGTCGCCGTTGACGGTGCCGTAACCCGGCAGTGTCAGCTGCACGGCCTTGCGATAGCGATAGGCCGGGACGTTGCGCACGCTGACCGAGCGATCCGCGTGCAACGTCGCCTCGACCGTGCCGACCGGGGTTTCGATCCGGTGCACGCCAGGCTCGATGCGTTTGAGATACGCCAGCGAGGCCACCAGTCCAATGGTGCCGTGACCGCACATGCCGAGGTAGCCGCTGTTGTTGAAGAAGATTACCCCGGCACAGGCGCCGGGATCCTGTGGCTCGCAGAGCAGGGCGCCGACCAGCACATCGCTGCCGCGCGGTTCAAGCACCGTGGCGGCGCGCCAGTGGTCGTGCTCTTCGGCGAGGCGGCGCTTGCGTTCGGCCATGGAGCCGCTGCCCAGTTCCGGGAAACCGGCGATCACCAGGCGTGTCGGTTCACCGCCAGTGTGAGAATCGAGGACGTGGATACGTTTCATGAAGGGCGCCACCTTGCACAGGAAATGTCTGTGCAAGACTGGCGTTTGAGGCGCGGGATGGCTTGAGGGTTTTAGCCGTTACCGATGACGAAATCGGCACACCCGATCAGATCCGCGCGGGGGCATTGGGCAGGTGTTCATAGAGCGTGCGGCACACGCCAATGATGTGCTGCTCGATCAGTTCGGCGGCTTTGTCGGCGTCACCGGCCCGGCACGCGGCGATAATCTCGCGGTGTTCGTGGTCTGCACGGTCCTTGCCTTCGGAAAAACTCATTTGCATGCGCAGGTAGCGTTCGACCTTGTCGTGAATCGAGCGAATCAGGTTGAGCAGGAACGGCCGTTGCGCCGGCTCGTAGAGGCAGGCGTGCAACGCCCAGTTCAACTCGGCCCRGCGCCCGATGTTGTTTTCGTCGAGGAACTCGGCACAGATGCTTTCAGCGCGGGCGAACGTGGCTTCGGTCATGTTCGGCACGGCCAGGCGAATCGCCTGGACCTCCAGCAGCACCCGGACTTCAAAGATCTGCGCCAGTTCGGGCTCGGAAATCTTCGTCACCACCGCGCCCTTGTTGCGCTGGAACTGCACCAGGCCTTCCGCCTCAAGGCGTTTGAGCGCCTCGCGCACGGGGATCTTGCTGACATTGAACAAGCGGGCGATGTCGTCCTGACGGATCGGTTCGTCTTCGGCAAAGTGACCGCCGATGATGGCCTCGCGCAGATGCTTGACGATGACTTCCGACGCTGAAGGCACAATCCCCAGATTGGGGGCATTGAAGCTGGGTAGAGGCACGTGAATGAATCCCGGCAGGCGTGATGGCGAATATTGTATACGAGCGCGTCAGCGCACCAAGCGCTTTTCCGTCAGGCGCATTGTCTGGGCGCACGCATTGAGTGCTGGTCGTTGAGGCTTGGGGCGAGGCGGGGGTAAACTGCCCGCCCCGTGAGATGTCTGCGAGCTGGAGTCGGCAATGCGTAAAGATAAGAAACAGGTGATTGGTGACGAGATTGGCGATGCGCAGATCAAATTGTTCCTCGATTTTGAACCGGTCGACGCAACTTCACCGTCTCTGCACAAACTGATCAAGGCCTACCGTGGCCTGCGTATCGACGATTTCGAGCGTTTCCTGGCGTTCTTCGTCGAGGCCGGTTATGACCTGGACGGCAAGGACGAGCACGGCAAGGACTTCGTTGCCCTGATCCAGGATCAGCGTAATGCCGCCGACTACATCGAGTTGATCCAGAAAGCTCGCGGCTAAGATCTTTCAAAAGCCATAAAAAAACGCCCCGCTCTCAACGAGAACGGGGCGTTTTCTTTTTTTGGGGGAAGGGGGCGAGCATCAAGCGAAGCTTGGGGTCTCGCTGCTTTCTTCAACCAGTTCCAGCGCGATGTTGTTCTGCGCATTGATCTTGCGATACAGCGCAGCATCGGTTTCCAGGACTTTTTCCCGGGCCGGGAAGATTTCGGCCAGCTTGGCCGCCCACTCACCCTTGGCTTTGTTCGGGAAGCATTTTTCGATCAGCTCAAGCATGATCGACACGGTGACCGACGCGCCAGGCGAGGCACCGAGCAGCGCGGCAAGCGATCCGTCCTTGGCCGCAACCAGTTCGGTACCGAACTGCAGGATGCCGCCTTTTTTCGGGTCTTTCTTGATGATCTGCACGCGCTGGCCAGCGACTTCCAGACGCCAGTCTTCGGCCTTGGCTTGAGGGTAGAAGCGGCGCAGCGATTCCAGGCGTTGTTCCATCGATTGCATCACTTCGCTGACCAGGTACTTGGTCAGGTCCATGTTGTTTTTCGCCACGGCCAGCATCGGGCCGATGTTGCCGAGGCGAACCGACATTGGCAGGTCCATGAACGAACCGTGCTTGAGGAACTTGGTGGTGAAGCCGGCGTAAGGTCCGAACAGCAGGGACTTCTGACCATCGACGACGCGGGTGTCCAGGTGCGGCACCGACATCGGTGGCGAACCCACTGCTGCCTGGCTGTAGACCTTGGCCTGGTGGTGCTTGACCACTTCCGGGTTGTCGCAACGCAGCCATTGGCCGCTGATCGGGAAGCCGCCGAAACCTTTGCTTTCTTCGATGCCCGAAGCCTGCAACAACGGCAAGGCCGCGCCGCCAGCACCGAGGAAGACGAATTTGGCATCGACTTCGCGGGTGTTGCCGCTGTTGACGTCCTTGATGCTGACGGTCCAGCCGTTGCCGTTACGCTTGAGACCGGTCACGCGCTTGCAGTACTTGACCTGGGCATCGGGTGCGCTGGTCAGGTGCTTGAGCAGTTGATTGGTCAGGGCGCCGAAGTTGACGTCGGTGCCGTTCATCACGCGGGTTGCGGCGATGACTTCGTCGGCCGGACGCCCCGGCATCATCAATGGCATCCATTCGGCCATTTTTGCCTTGTCTTCGGTGTACTCCATCTCGGAGAAGGCGTGGTGCTTGCTCAGCACCTTGAAACGTTCCTTGAGGAACGAAACGCCAGCCTCACCTTGCACGAAGCTCAGGTGCGGAACCGGGCTGATGAAGGATTTCGACGAGCCGAAGGTGCCTTTTCGGGTCAGGTAGGACCAGAACTGCTTCGACACCTCGAACTGGGTGTTGATGTGCACGGCTTTCTTGATGTCGACGCTGCCGTCAGCGGCCTGTGGCGTGTAGTTCAGCTCACATAGCCCGGCATGCCCGGTACCGGCGTTGTTCCACGGGTTGGAACTCTCCGCGGCACCGGAGTCCATCAGCTCGACGACTTCCAGCTTGATCGCGGGGTCGAGCTCTTTGAGCAATACAGCAAGGGTGGCACTCATGATGCCGGCCCCAACCAGTACTACGTCGACTGCTTCGTTATGCGCCATTTAACGCGTCTCCAAAATCTGCAGCACCAAATTGTCGGCATAGCTGCCAGGCGTGACGGGGCATGCTCTGTAGAGCCCCGGGTCACCCATGGCCAGGATCGCCATGTCCGAATCTTCGCAATTTTTTGCAACTTCGACAGACGCTACCCACCGGGCTTAGGGTTCTATGAACTCACTTCAGCGCGCGGGAGGCAATTCGACTTATGGTCGATACGTCCGTTTGTGCAACCAAATCCGTAGTGGACAGGCTTCAGGCTCCAGTTCTTGAGGAGTACTCGGTCCTGTGTCGTTGGGCTGTTGTAGACGCTAATGGTGCATGTTCTGACGCAAAACTATTCATTTGCTCGCCACACTCTTGTGAAGTTGTGAAAACCCGTTTTTTTCACGCTCTTTTGAAGACGTGAACCTCAAAAAAGGGCTGTCCCAGCCTGGCACCGTGTCCGCATGGATTGCCGCCATGGGATACAGGGCAGGCAAAACGGGCAAACAGCTCAGTGACCGAGCGTAACGACAGCTCTGGCAGATTCGCGAAAAGTGGTGGTTTGCAGGATAAACAGCAAGCTCGCCAGCTTCACTCGATCTGTGTGGGCGGCTCTCTGTGGGCGGTGCGGGGTGTCAATACAAGCGCATTGACGATGCTGCGAGGCCCGATCAGGAGACGTCCTTATAATCGGGGGGAGATTGTAGCGAAGAAACGCAGGGAAATGGTCGTGTTTAATGACTTTTATTAGCCGTTTGGTCAGGTGGGCTACACGGCATGCAACCGTGCGTGAGCATTGCGCGGGCTCAGACGGGCGCTGGCCGGCAGCGGCTGGTGCAGCCAGTTGAGACGAATCTCTTCGATTTCCACCCAACCATCGCCCTCTGGCGGCACGCGACAGTGCTTGAACGCCAGGCAGCATTGATTGCTGTCGAGCTGGGCGAAGTAGCGATATTTGCGGCGTGAAGCAAACAGCAACCAAAGAAATTGCATGGCAATGCCCTCGAGGTGAGACGGCCTTGAAGTTAGCAGTGTGGCATGACACTGGTGTTACGGAGCACCCGATACACGTGACATTACATATCTCTTCAGCAAGTGTTCAGGGTTGCTGGTTCGAAGAGGATGCCGACCGCTATACTGCGGGTCTGTCTGTATTTGTATCTGGAGATTAGCGCATGTTGCAACGCCTGTTGTTCGGTTTGATCACTGTGACCAGCTTGACCCTGGTTGGCTGCGCCAACAGCCCGCAACAACTAGCCCCGGAGCCGAAACTGACGACTCAGTTGGCGCCGGTCGGACATGGTCAGCCGGTGGTGGTGAGGGTGGTCGATGGCCGTCCGTCGCCAACGTTGGGCACCCGTGGTGGCCTGTACCCTGAAACCAGCGCAATCACGGTGCAAGGTGCGCAAATCCTGCCGAAACTGCAGGCTCAGGCCGAAGCGGCTGTGCGTTTGCTGGGGTTCACGCCAACGCCTAATGCTTACAACGCGCCGCAGTTGACGGTGACGCTGGCGGAGCTGACGTATCAGTCGCCCAAAGAAGGCATGTATGTGACTGAGGCGACTATTGGCGCGGCTTTCCGCTCTGATGTGCAGAATGCCAATCATCGTTACAGCGGCCGTTATGCGGCGTCGCTGAATCAGCGTTTTGGTATGGCGCCGAATCAGGAAACCAACACCAAGCTGGTGAGCGATGTGTTGAGTGATGCGTTGACCCGGTTGTTCAAGGATCCGACGGTGGGCCAGATGCTCGCCCAATAACGGTCGTTGTCTTCAAGAAGCCCGGCGCCAGTGATGGCTCCGGGCTTTTTTTGTGCCTGCCGGTTTTTGGGGGGCTTTCCGTGGGAGCGAGCCTGCTCGCGAAGGCGCCCCGACAGCCGACCCATCTCCCGCAGATATACATAGATCTACTGTGGGAGCGAGCCTGCTCGCGAAGGCGGTCGGACAGCCGACCCATCTCCCGCAGATGTACACCAATCCACTGTGGGAGCGAGCCTGCTCGCGATGGCGGCCTGAAAGCCGACCAATCTCTTGCAGGTGTACATATCCATTCCTGCGGTAACGGCTGCTTAGGGTTTCGCCCTTACGGCGACTCACTTTTCCAGACGCCGAAAAGTAAGCAAAAGGCTTCGCCCCAAGCGTACGGCACCTCGCCTAGGCTCGGCGTCCCCTCATTCCGGTGTCCATCAGGGGGCATCGCCTACGGTCTGCTTCGCGACGACCTCCTCTCGATGTGTCCGGCTGCGCCGTACGGCGCTGCGCGCCCCCCCTGATG
>NZ_JBFTLU010000206.1:0-7646 GCF_056396605.1 Pseudomonas sp. 05T35 | reverse complement strand
GCGAAGCGGCCGTAAATCCTGCCTCCACGGTTAACCTGAAAAAACGTGGTGCCTGATTTTACGACTGCTTCGCCCGAACGCGGACCGAGCCGAACGCAGGCTTCGCCAGCTGCTACGAGTCGTGCAACGGCCCAACTTACCAGCATCAGGACTTGCCCCCCCTCACCACAAAAGTGCGGTGAACTCAGTAATCGAAAAACACCGTCTCGGCCTCGGTGCCCTGCAGGATTACGTTCCACTGCAACGTGCCCGTCCCATTGGCTTTCGCCATCAAGGTCGTGCGGCGCTCCTCAGGCACGCAGGCCAGCAGCGGGTCGCTGGTGTTGGCCGGTTCACCGTCAAAATAGATCCGCGTCAGCAAGTGCTTGACCAGTCCCCGGGCAAACACCAGCACCACCAGGTGCGGCGCCTGTGTGCTGCCCTTGAGCCCCTGCACTGTCCCCGGTTTGATGGTGGTGAAACGGAATCGCCCTTCTGCGTCCACCGGTACTCGGCCAAACCCTTCGAAATTCGGGTCCAGCGGTTTGTCCTGCTCGTCTTCTGGATGGTCATACTTGCCAGCGGCATTGGCCTGCCAGACTTCCAGCATCGCGTCGTTGACGAAATCGCCGTTGCCATCGACCACTTGCCCAGTGATCGTCACACGCTCGCCGAGGGTTTGTTCAACGGTCAGGTTTTCACGGTTCAACCAGGTCAGACCGATGTGGTAATACGGCCCGACCGTGTGGGACGTCGTCGCGTTCAGCGTCATCTTATTTCTCCATCGGCGTGGCATCGCGGCCGCGCAAAACGATGTCCCAGCGATAACCGAGGGCGTAGGACGGGATGGTTTTTTCCAGGTCGAAACTGGCGATCAAGCGCTCTTTGGCACTGGTGTCGGGTACGCAGTTGTAGATCGGGTCGTAGGCCAGCAACGGATCACCGGGGAAATACATCTGCGTGACCAGACGGGTCAGAATGCTCGGCCCGAACAGCGAGAAATGGATATGCGCGGGGCGCCAGGCATTGTGGTGGTTGCCCCACGGGTAAGCACCAGGCTTGATGGTCTGGAACTGGTACCAGCCATCGGCGTCGGTCACGGTGCGGCCAGTACCGGTGAAGTTCGGGTCCAGCGGCGCATCATGCAGGTCGCGGTCGTGGTTGTAGCGGCCAGCGGCGTTGGCCTGCCAGATCTCCACCAAAATCCCCGGCACCGGCAAGCCATTCTCATCCAGCACGCGGCCGTGAATGATGATCCGCTCACCCAATGGCGCGCCCTGATGTTGGGCGGTCAGGTCATTGTCCCGCTCTTGCAGAGACTCGGCACCAATGGTCGGGCCGGTGATTTCCGACAATGAGTGAGGCAAAAACACCAACGGTTTGGACGGCGAACGGCGGTTGGTCGATTGATAGGCCGGATGCAAATATTCCGGCTGGGTGCCCGCTTGCGGGCGACGGTAACCAGGCTTGTCAGTCATGAAACCTCCTCTTTTCTTGTTCGATAGCGCGGCGGCGCGTCAGACCCGTTCGATGGCCAGTGCCAGGCCCTGGCCAACGCCAACGCACATGGTCGCCAGCGCTTTCTTGCCGCCGGTTTTTTCCAACTGATGCAGCGCCGTCAGTACCAGCCGCGCACCGCTCATGCCCAGCGGATGGCCCAAAGCGATGGCGCCACCGTTCGGGTTGACCTGCGCTGCGTCGTCGGCCAGACCGAGTTCACGCAACACCGCCAGGCCCTGGCTGGCAAAGGCTTCATTGAGTTCGATCACATCGAAATCGCTGACCGCCACGCCCAGCCGTTCGGTCAACTTGCGCACCGCCGGCACCGGGCCGATGCCCATCACTCGCGGCGCAACACCAGCGCTGGCCATGCCCAATACCCGAGCGCGGGCGGTCAGACCATGCTTTTTCACCGCTTCGGCAGACGCGAGAATCAGCGCCGCGGCACCGTCGTTCACACCCGAGGCGTTGCCAGCGGTGACGGTTTTGTCCGGGCCGTTGACCGGTTTGAGTTTGCTCAGGGTTTCCAGGGTGGTGTCAGCGCGCGGATGCTCGTCCTGCTCGACCACGCTTTCGCCCTTCTTGTGGGCAATGCGCACCGGGACGATTTCTTCGGCGAAATAGCCGGCAGCTTGCGCGGCCGCCGTCCGTTGCTGACTGCGCAGTGCGAAAGCATCCTGATCGGCACGGGAAACCGCGTAATCGTCGGCCACATTGTCGGCCGTCTGCGGCATCGCGTCGACGCCGTATTGAGCCTTCATCAACGGGTTGATGAAGCGCCAGCCGATGGTGGTGTCTTCCAGTTTCATGTTGCGCGAGAACGCCGCATCGGCCTTGCCCATCACGAATGGTGCGCGGGACATCGACTCGACACCGCCGGCAATTGCCAGCTCCATCTCACCGCTGGCAATTGCCCGGAACGCGGTGCCGATGGCGTCCATGCCCGAGGCGCACAGGCGATTGAGGGTCACGCCGGGAATACTGTCCGGCAACCCGGCCAGCAGCAATGCCATGCGCGCCACGTTGCGGTTGTCTTCACCGGCCTGGTTGGCGCAACCGAGGAACACTTCGTCCACGGCGCTCCAATCGACACTCGGGTTGCGCTCCATCAGTGCCTTGATCGGTACGGCAGCCAGATCGTCAGCGCGGACCGTCGACAAACCACCGCCAAAACGGCCGATCGGTGTGCGAATCGCATCGCAGATATAAACCTCGCGCATCAGGCTTCTCCCGGTGCTTGGCCGTGGGCGGCAGCGGTACGCGCTTCAAGATCACGCAGTGCGGCCAACTCGATGGCGGTCGGTTCGGCGGTGTGTTCCAGCTGATCGGCAAAGCGGACAGCCCAACCGGTGGCAGCGATCACTTGCTCGCGGGTCACGCCCGGGTGCAGCGCGGTGACCACGAATTCGTTGGTGCCGGCTTCCGGTTCCATGATGCACAGGTCAGTAATGATCCCCACGGGACCGGCGCCCGGCAGGCCGAGACGCTTGCGCGAGTCGCCGCCTTCGCCATGACCGACCGAGGTAATAAAGTCGAGTTTGTCGACAAACGAGCGAGCCGACTGTTTAAGGATGATCAACACGCTTTTCGCCGAGCCGGCGATCTCCGGCGCACCGCCGGCACCCGGCAGGCGGACTTTCGGCTGATGGTAATCGCCGACCACGGTGGTGTTGATGTTGCCAAAACGGTCGACCTGAGCGGCACCGAGAAAGCCGACGTCAATACGCCCGCCTTGCAACCAGTAGCGAAAAATCTCACCGGTCGGGACGACGGTGTCGGCGGTTTCCGCCAACTCGCCGTCACCGATCGACAGCGGCAATACCGTCGGCTTGGCACCGATCGGACCCGATTCATAGATCAGGACTACATCTGGAGAGGAAGTCAGACGAGCCAGGTTGGCCGCTTTCGACGGCAGGCCGATGCCGACGAAACACACCGAGCCATTCTTCAGGCGGCGAGCGGCGGCGACGGTCATCATTTCATTGGTGGAGTAAGCCATTATTGAGCCTCCGACGCTTTGGCCAGCTTGGCCTGGAATTCACTGAAGTCAGCACTGCCGTGGATGTATTCGTTGATCCACGCGGTGAAGGTTTCACGGTCGCGGGCAATCGGGTCCCAGGCCTGATAGAAGCGGTTGTCGCGCTCGGTATAACCGTGGGCGTAGGACGGATGCGCGCCACCGGGCACATGGCACACCGCGCTCAAGGCCCAGGTCGGCAGGACACAAGCGTTCATCGGCGCCTTCAGGTCGTCGACGATTTCTTCAACCGTGACGATGCAGCGCTTGGCAGCCAATGCGGCTTCCTTCTGCACCCCAAGAATGCCCCAGAGCAAGACGTTGCCCTTGCGATCGGCCTTTTGCGCGTGGATCACCGTGACGTCCGGGCGCACCGACGGCACCGCCGCCAGCACTTCACCGGTGAACGGGCAGGTCACGCTTTTGATCAACGGGTTGACCTTCGGCAGGTCGGAACCGGCGTAGGCGCGCAGCACTGCGAACGGCAGGCCGGAAGCGCCCGCGACGTAGGCATTGGCCAGGTCGGCGTGGCTGTGCTCTTCGATTTCCAGCGCATGCGGCCACTGTTTCTCGACGGCATCACGCAGACKGTGCAGCGAGCCCACGCCCGGGTTACCGCCCCAGGAGAAAATCAGCTTGCGAGCACAACCGGCACCGATCAATTGGTCGTAGACCAGGTCAGGGGTCATGCGCACCAGCGTCAGGTCTTTCTTGCCCTGACGAATGATTTCATGACCCGCTGCGGTCGGAATCAAGTGCGTGAAGCCTTCAAGCGCGACGGTATCGCCGTCGTTGACGAATTGCTTCACCGCGTCGTGCAGCGAAAGGATTTCAGCCATGGGGTTGGACTCCCGATTCTCAGTAAACCGATGTGGAGGACAAGGCGCGATGAGCAGCGCCGGAATGACTGAAGATTAAGCCGCCGAAAAACCTCAAACAATCCGATAATCGACTAAGTGTTCGTTTATCGAACAGATTGTTGTCTTCCTACTGATCTAATCAAAAGCTTCGTCGGAACGCCGCCCGGAGCAGGCACGCTCCCACAGGTGATGGGTGATCCCTGTGGGAGCGGGCTTGCTCGCGAAGAGACCATCAAACCCGCTAAAAAATCTGAATCCTGCCTTCAGGTCGCATCCGCATGGCTGACCATGCCTTTGATCACCACCGCCGTGGTGGCCAGCGCGGCCGGAATCACCAAGGCTGTCAGCACCTGTTCGAAATTCCAGCCCAGGCCCAACAGCGTCGCCCCCATCCAGGCGCCGAGAATCGCACCGAAACGCCCAATCCCGAGCATCCACGACACACCCGTGGCCCGACCTTGAGTCGGATAGAAGCGCGCCGCCAGCGACGGCATCGCCGATTGCGCGCCGTTGACGCACATACCGGCGACCAGCACCAACGTTGCCAGCAGCGTGATGTTGCCCAGGCTTTGCCCTACCGCGTAGGCAAACACCCCGGCCAACAAGTAGAAAGTGCCGATCACCTTGTGCGGATTGAACCGGTCCATCGCCCACCCCACCGCCACTGCACTCAACACGCCGCCAAACTGGAACAACGCACCAATGAAGGCCGCCTGTTCCATGCTCGCGCCGCTGTCACGCATCAGGGTCGGCAGCCAACTGGTCAACAGGTAGACGATGACCAAGCCCATGAAATAGGTCAGCCACAGCAACAACGTACCGGTGCTGTAAGTGCCGGAGAAAATCACCGCGAACACGTTGCGGGCCTTTACGGTTTTCTGTTCGGGTACGCTGAAACTCGACGCCTGGGCAATAGTCGCCGGATCAATCGGCGCCAGTGCCTTGCGTACCTTGTCGGTGCCGCGATTGCGCACCACCAGGTAACGCGCCGACTCCGGCAGCCACAGCAACAGCACCACGCCGAGAATCAACGGCAGGATCCCGCCGATCAGCAACAGGCTGTGCCAGCCAAACGCCGGGATCAGCTTGGCGGAGATG
Source organism: Pseudomonas sp. 05T35 (assembly GCF_056396605.1). Taxonomy (NCBI): domain Bacteria; kingdom Pseudomonadati; phylum Pseudomonadota; class Gammaproteobacteria; order Pseudomonadales; family Pseudomonadaceae; genus Pseudomonas; species Pseudomonas sp. 05T35. The sequence goes on along the minus strand of NZ_JBFTLU010000206.1, from coordinate 2,192 downwards.
AAACCGCCACCGGCCATGCCCAGGTTGAAGCCGCAGAACATGCTGGTCACCAGCAGGGATTTTTTGCGCTCCGGGGTGTACTCCGACAGCAGCGTGGTGGCGTTCGGCATGCCGGCGCCCAGGCCAAGCCCGGTCAGGAAACGCAGCACCAGCAGTTGCTCGACATTCGTGCTGTAGGCCGAGGCCAGACTGAAGGCGCCGAACAACAGCACCGCGCCGACCAGTACGACTTTTCGTCCAAAACGGTCAGCCAGCGGTCCGGAGCCCAGTGCACCAAAGACCATGCCGATCAGCGCTGCGCTCATAACCGGGCCGAGGCTGGCGCGGTCGATCCCCCAATCCTGAGACAGCGCCGGTGCGATAAAGCCCATGGCCGCTGTGTCCAGGCCATCGAGAAACACAATCAGGAAACACAGGATCACCACCCGCCATTGATAGCGCGACAGCGGTTGGGCATTGATAAAGGACTGCACATCGAGGCAGTTCCCGACAGCGGATTGAGGCTGGTTCATTATTTTTATTCCAGGCAAGAAGTGCAGGCGAATACGCGCGGGCAATCGCCTCTTCATTATTATTCGGTGGTCTTCCGGTGCCAGGAGCAGTGGCCAACAGCAGCGGATGACGCTGCCGCGACATTAATGAGCCAAGGGAAACACCGTCAATTCGCCAAACGCGACTCTGTGCGTTTACCGAACAGCTTACGCAAACAGCTGGGCACTCAACTCACGGCTGGCACTCAACAACCCGGGCAAAAAACGCTGCTCCAGTTCGTTGCGGCTGACCCGTCCGGCATGGGTGCTGACATTCAGTGCAGCCAGCACCTGACCGGATGCGTCGTACACCGGAACGGCAATTGAGCGCAGGCCTTGCTCGAGTTCCTGGTCGACAATGCACCAGCCTTGCTGCCGAACTTCCTGGAGACATTCAAGCAACGACTCGCGCGTATGCAGGGTGCGGCTGGTCTTGGCCTGCAATTCGGCATGTTCGAGGTAATCGTGCAGCGATGCATCGTCCAGCGCGGCCAGAAGAATCCGACCCATGGAGGTGCAATAAGCCGGCAACCGCCCGCCCACCGACAGATCGACCGAGATCAAACGCTGGGTCGTTGCCGAACGGGCGATGTACAAGATGTCATCACCTTCCAGCGTGGCCATGTTGCAAGCCTCGTGCAGTTGTTCGCTCATGCGGTCCAGATAAGGCTGGGCCGATACCGCCAGCGGCGTCGAGGACAGATAGGCATGGCCAAGGGTCAGGACTTTGGGCAGCAGCGAATAGGTTCGGCCATCGGTGGTTGCGTAGCCGAGCTTGATCAGCGTATGCAGGCAACGGCGTACGGCAGCGCGGGGAATTTCCGTACGGTGGCTGATTTGCGCGATGGTCAGATGCCGCTTGCGCTCCTGGAAGGCTTGCACCACCGCCAGGCCGCGAGCCAGGGAGGTCATGAAGTCCGGATCGCCAGTGAATGCCTGAAGCCGCTTGGCCGGCGAAGCAACGATCGGCGGCGCCACTGAAGCAAAGGAATTGCGCAATTGATCGTTCATGTCAGGTCATTCCCCAGAGTTCGATCACTATTACAAGCTGCTCCGGAGCTTGTGTACAAGCATCGGCAGCCAAGGTTGGGCGATTATCGAACCATTAATCGATAATCGCAATCAACCGACGCACGACCCAATGGAATGAGGCCTGCAGTACATTTTCCGATAAGACCGGGCCCCGTTCATTACAGATTTTGACACTTTAGCTGACACTGAATAACAACCGCCTTCTAATCCACTCAACTTGTACGACTTAACGGCGTCAGGAAATGGGCTTGTTAAAGACGTTGCCCCAAAGTGCACTGCACACGCGACTTGCGGGTAACAAAACAAATTCACAGAACGAAGCACTTTTAAGTTATTCGAGATAGTGTTCTGCCAATCGGTCGCTATAATGCAACTCAGTGATGACCGTGCTTGTTGGCAACTACGGGATCCAATCACTCAGGTAGCGCGAGGTTTCAACCCCGCTTCCTGCTGGCAAACGCCTGACGCTCATTTCGAATGCCCGACCCATGCGTTTGCAAAAAACAAAGAAACTGATGCTACGTCAGTGGTTCTACTCTGGTGCCGTGGCCGCCTGCACGAAGGAAGCTGTCAAGCACAACGCTGTCGCAATGGGTGTCTTCCCGGACACTCTGCACGGACTCTGCACGG
>NZ_JBFTLU010000205.1:0-7647 GCF_056396605.1 Pseudomonas sp. 05T35 | reverse complement strand
GTACTGGGACGAGCGCACCGCATTGATGGCCGCGCAGTACCCGGAGATCACCTGGGACAAACAGCACATCGATATTCTGTGCGCGCGTTTCGTGTTGCAACCGGACCGCTTCGATGTGGTGGTGGCGTCGAACCTGTTCGGCGACATTCTCTCCGACCTCGGGCCGGCGTGTGCTGGCACCATCGGCATTGCGCCATCGGCAAATCTCGACCCGGAGCGGCGTTTTCCATCGCTGTTCGAACCGGTGCATGGCTCGGCGCCGGATATCTACGGGCAAAACATCGCCAACCCGATTGCGATGATCTGGTCCGGGGCGTTGATGCTCGATTTCCTCGGTAACGGTGATGAGCGCTATCGCGCGGCCCATGACGGGATTCTGCAGGCGATCGAGCGGGTGATTGCCGAGGGGCCGATCACGCCGGATCTGGGTGGGAAGGGCTCGACTCAGGATGTCGGGAAGGCGATTGCCGACAGACTCTAAGTCACCCACCGAACTACTGTGGGAGCGAGCCTGCTCGCGATGAGGGCCTGACATTCAGCAGTGATGTTGACTGACAGTCCGCTATCGCGAGCAGGCTCGCTCCCACATTTGGTCTGTGTTTTAGTCAGTAACCTTGGGCTCGATCCACTTCACCCACCATTTTCTCCCCCCGCTCATACCGCCGAATATTCTCCAGCAACACCCCAAACGCACTTTCCGGCTGGGTCATCGCCGCAATGTGCGGGGTCAGCAGAATCTGCGGATGGTCCCAAAACGGATGATCCACCGGGGCCGGTTCTTCCTGTAGCACATCGAGTACCGCGCCGCTCAGTTGCCCGCTGTCCAGCGCCTCGAGCAAATCACTTTCCACCAGATGCCCGCCACGGCCCATGTTGATCAGCGCCGCGCCACGGGGCAGTTGCTGGAACAGCGTGCGGTCGAGGATGCCTTGGGTCTGTTCGGTCAGCGGCAGTACGCACAGCAGAATGTCGCACTGGCTCAGGAACGCCGGCAGCTGCTCGTTGCCGGCATAGCAAGCGACGCCCGGGACTTGATGAGCACTGCGCGCCCAGCCGGACAACGTAAAACCCAGGGGCTGCAAGGTCGCGAGAATCTGCCGGGCCTGGGTGCCGAGGCCCATGACGCCAACCCGTCGCTTGGCCGCCGGTTGCAGCAAGTGAGCCTGCCAGCACCGGGCCATTTGCTGCTGGCGATAGCGCAGCATGTCCCGGTGCAGGCTGAGCACCGCGAAACTGGCGTATTCGCACATGCCGCGAGTGATGCCGGGGTCCAGCAGGCGCACCACCGGCAGGCTTGTCGGCAAGCGGCGCAAGTCCAGTTGATCGACCCCGGCGGACAACGCAAACAACACGCGCAGGTTGGGCAGCCGCGCCTCGAGATCATCCGGTGCCTGCCAGGCGGCGAGGTACTGAATGTCCTTGGGGTCGCCGATGTCCGGCCAGGCGCGCCATTCGATATCCGGGGCATGCTCGGCGAACAGCGCTTTCCACTGTTCGCCGCGTACCGGGTCAGCTTTATAAAGCAGGGCCATGGGCATTTCCTGAAGGGGGGACGAGGCTGTCCATCATCGCGCAACGCCAGCGCAGGATCTGTCGAAAGGGCCGGGTTAAACGCGTTGCACCCGTTTCTATCAGGCATGCCCCGGCAGATTCGGCGGGTTGAAGGAATCTGCCGTTTGGCGGGGTGAAAACAGTCGATCCGAATTTCTCAGGGCGCAAGTTCGGCGTAGTTCGTTTCGCACAAGCCTTAACCTGAACACCATCGCAACCACCTCCCGGTTGCCGGACTCACGATGGGAAATGCCATGAACAGCAAAGTCGACGAAACCCCTCATTTGCTCCGTCAGCGCGATCAATTCGTGCCACGTGGCCTGGTTACCGCTCACCCGTTGGTGATCGATCGCGCCCAAGGTGCCGAATTGTGGGACGTGGACGGCCAGCGCTACCTGGATTTTGTCGGCGGCATTGGTGTGCTGAACATCGGCCATAACCACCCCAAGGTGGTCGCCGCGGTGCAGGCCCAGTTGCAAAAGGTCTCCCACGCGTGTTTTCAGGTGGTGGCCTATAAGCCTTATCTCGATCTGGCCCAGCGCCTGTGTGAAATGATCGGCGGCAACGAAGCCTATAAAGCGGCGTTCTTTACCTCTGGCGCCGAGGCCGTGGAAAACGCGGTGAAGATTGCCCGCGCTCATACCAATCGCTCGGCGGTGATTGCGTTTCGTGGCGGGTTTCACGGTCGCACCTTGCTCGGCACCACGCTGACCGGCATGAGCCAGCCGTACAAGCAGAACTTCGGGCCGTTCGCGCCGGAGGTGTTCCACACGCCGTACCCGAATGCCTATCGCGGCGTCAGCAGCGAGATGGCCCTCAAGGCGCTGGACGAGTTGCTGGCCACCCAGGTCGCCCCTGAGCGGGTCGCGGCAATCATCATTGAACCGGTCCAGGGCGACGGTGGTTTCCTCTCGGCACCGGTGGAGTTCCTCCAGGCGCTGCGTGCCCTCACTGAAAAACACGGGATTGTGCTGATTCTCGATGAAATCCAGACCGGTTTTGGCCGCACCGGCAAGTGGTTCGGTTTCCAGCACGCCGGCATCCAGCCGGACCTGGTGACCGTCGCCAAAAGTCTTGCCGGTGGTCTACCGTTGTCCGGTGTGGTCGGCAAGGCCGGGATCATGGACGCGCCATTGCCCGGTGGCCTGGGCGGTACTTACGGCGGTAACGCGCTGTCATGCGCCGCAGCGCTGGCGGTGATCGACGCCTATGAGCAAGAACAGTTGCTGGCGCGTGGCGATGCTCTGGGCGAGCGTTTGCGTCAGGGGTTGCTGCGCTTGCAGGCCCGTCACCCACAAATCGGCGACGTGCGCGGTAGCGGGTTCATGCTGGCGATCGAATTGATCAAGGATGACGACGCGCGTACCCCGGATGCGGAGCTGAATCAGCGGCTGATCGACGAAGCCCGAGCGGGCGGTCTGCTGGTGATCAAATGCGGCGTGTACCGCAACGTGCTGCGCTTCCTTGCACCGCTGGTGACAACAGAGGATCAGATCGACGAAGCGCTGCAGATTCTTGAAGCAGCATTGGCACGCGTCTTGAACTGAGTTCATGCCTGCTTTGGGCGATACCGCGAGGTATCGCCCGTGAGCATTTATGGAGCATGGGGTGACGGAGTGCATTATTGGAGGCTTGGCGTACCATGGGGCTGACTGATTATCGAGCGTTGCTCATCGATTGCGATGAAGTCCTGGTCGATCGCGATTCGGGAGTCTGGACGGCGCTGCAACCGCTGCTAGACGGCCTTGGCGGTCGCCCGGACAAGGAGCAGGTATTGGCCGAATACAGCGAGGTGGTGCGTGCGCTCTACCCGCGTTTCGGTGAACTGGGCTTCAGTGGCTTGCTGTGTTTCGCCCATCGGCAGCTGGCCGAGCGCTGGGGGCTGCGAGCCAGTTGGGAGGAGGGCATGAGTTTTGCCCGTTCGGTGGCCAGTTGGTCGCTGTTCGAGGATGCGCCCGGCGCGATGTTGTACCTGCGCAAGTTCTATCGCTTGCTGGTGCAGGGCGATCGGGATGCCGAAGATCGAGGGCTGCTCTGTGAGCGTTTGGGGGTCATGCCCGACGACTTCATTTCACTGGCCAGCGATCCCTTGCTGGATCGGGACTGGTTACAGGCCAATGGGCTTRAGGCCCGGGAGATCCTGCAAGTGACCCGACCTTCTGCCGGTCGGCAGGCGACCAGCGATGTGTGCCTGATTTGTCGCGGGCGGGCAAAACCTGCAACGTCGTGTGCGGCGGATTACTGCATTAACAGCATGGCTGACCTGGTGGCTCAGCATCAGCTGTCTTTACGGCGCTGATTTTGCTAGAAGATTGTCCTACAAACGGCAATCAAGAGGTACGCAATGGAAGGTTTAGTGAAACTGGACCGGATCGACATCAGCATCTTGGTTGAGTTGCAAAAAGACGGGCGCATGACCAACGTCAGCCTGGCCGATGCCGTGGGGCTGTCAGCCAGTCCGTGCCTGCAACGGGTCAAGCGACTGGAGTCGGCCGGGTACATCTCGAGTTACAAGGCGCATTTGAACCTGGCCAAGATCACTGACTCGGTCACGGTGTTCACCGAAATAACCTTGAGCGATCACAAGCGCGAAGACTTCGCCAAGTTCGAGTCCAATATCCGCCTGGTGGATGAGGTGCTCGAATGCCATCTGATCAGCGGTGGCTACGATTATCTGGTGCGCTTCATGACCCGCAGCATCCAGCACTATCAGGAAGTGATCGAAAGCCTGCTGGACAAGAACATCGGCATCTCCAAGTACTTCAGCTACATCGTCATCAAGTCGCCCGTGCTCAAGGACGGCGTGCCGCTGCGCAAATTGCTGCGCCATTGAGACGTTCTCCATAAACGCTTGAGCCCGCTGCGTCTTTGCAAGAGACGCACGCCGGGCGGCGCCTCAGGCATCGCGCAACAGGTCGTGGGCGTTAAGCAGCTCGTAGGCAATCTCGGGGTGTTTTTCCAGACCGCGACGAATGGCGGCCGGAATTGACTGGCGGGTTTTGCGGCACAGCCCTGGCAGCTCCAGAAGCTGAATACCGATGCCGCGCATGCTTCGTACTTCGTGCACGCTGGGGGTGATGTGCACACGAATGCCTAATTGCTCGTACATCCGCCGCTGCAGGTGCTCGAGGTCGGCCAGGCTCTGCAGATTCTCCAGCCGGTCGAGCAGGCGTTTTTCCTCCTGGCGGGTCAGGTGCAGGATGCGCAAGTCCGCGCTGGGTATGTCCAGCAACTGTTCGCGCCTGCAATCGCAGGCGCCGGGCGGACAGGGTTGTCGAATCTGGAGAGAGGCTGTCATGGTCTCCAATCATAGCTATCGGCAACCGCAATTGCCCAGCGGGTTTGTCGCGACCCGATAAGGGTGTGGGGCGGACAAAACCACCCCGCACTGATCGCCCTCAACCCCATGTGTTGCCGAGCGCTTCCAGGCCGGCCCTTTGCAGGTCCTGTGGGCTCATGACCAGACGGAACTTGCAGGTGGCATCGAAGTTGAGAAAGAACGGTTCTGCAAAACTGGGGATCTGGGAGGAGTCTTGTACGTCGATCAGGAAAATCCCGCCGCGCATTCCATCCTGCTCGGTAAAGTAGGCCGCCTCCGGTTTGATGCTTTCCAGGATTCGCTCGATGACTTCGCCAACCTTCCCGGCCCTGACGAGCGCGTTGAAGGGTTCATTCGGGCACTCGACCATCATTAGCATTTTCATTATTCGATTCTCTTTTCAGATAGCTGCCTCATCTCCCTGCCTTTGCTCCTGGCACTGATGCCACGAAGCTCGTATTCGACCGCTCCAGCGGTGTGTGGTTAAGCATAGCGAAGCATGAGCTGACGCCCGTCCAGGGTTACGGGCGGTCGTGGCGCTGAAAGTGGATCATGTCACCCGTTTTGCACGGCTTTCAGCTTGCCTGAGCAGTTGCATAATGGTGCTGGTGGTGTTGAAACTTATGCGGTTAGCATTGCGCTTTACCGACGCACCAAATGACAGGTGGGTTAACGCAACCGAGCAGGTCGAACATTGATCGAACGACGCCAATTTAGCGGAGGCATGAAGGGGAAAAACCTTCGCTATCTGAATGAGAATCCCAGCGAGACGGCTCAAATGACCCGGGCAGGATTTCTGCTGCTCGAGCATTTCTCGCTGCCCGCGTTCACCCAGGCGCTGGATACGATTGTTACCGCGAATCTGCTACGCCCCGGGTTGTTCGCTTCCCGAACGTTCGGCTTGAATGACGGGGAGGTCATCAGTGATCTCGGCCTGGTGATTCGTCCGGATGCGCGTTTCGATTCTTCAGCCATTCAGGACCTGGACCTGTTGGTCATTTGTGGCGGCTACCGGACAGAACTGAAGGCGACCGATGAGCTGATCAGCCTGTTGCGAGCAGCGGCAGACCGTGGCGTCAGCCTGGCCGGATTGTGGAATGGCGCCTGGTTCCTCGGCAGTGCTGGCTTGCTGGATGGGTATCGTTGCGCCATCCACCCCGAACATCGCCCCGCACTCGCGGAAATCTCCAAGGCGACGCATGTCACCAGCGAAGCCTTTGTCATTGATCGAGACCGGCTCACCGCTTCCAGTCCCGCGGGGGCATTCCATATGGCGCTGGACTGGATCAAGGGGCTGCACGATAAAGCCCTGGTCGAGGGTATCGAGGACATTCTGGCTTTCGAGGAGTCTCGTTATCGGCGCATCAAACCGGCTGAAAACATCTGTGTGAGCGCGCCATTGCGCGAGGTGGTCAAGCTGATGGATGCCAACCTCGAAGAGCCCCTGGAGCTGGAGCAACTGGCGGTTTATGCCGGCCGTTCCCGTCGACAGCTCGAACGCTTGTTCAAGGAGCAACTGGGCACGACGCCGCAGCGGTATTACATGGAACTGCGTATCACCGAGGCGCGGCGTCTGCTGCAACACACCGAGCTGTCCCAGGTCGATGTGCTGGTGGCCTGCGGTTTTGTTTCACCCAGTCATTTCAGCAAATGCTACAGCTCGTACTTTGGATACAGGCCATCCAAGGAAACGCGACTGGTCAAATGAAAACGACGCCACCGCGAGGCCGGGCCAAGCGATTGTCACGGCTGTCTTGATACGTCTCCTATACTGATTCGCGTTGCCAGGCCAACGCTGGCACCCAACGCCGTCGGGCCCGCCGTCAGGGTTTTGACAGCTTCCCTATCAGTCACTGCAAGGAGATTGAACATGGCAATTCGCATTGGCGATGAAGCACCGGACTTCACTGCCGAAAGTACCGAAGGCCCGATCCATTTCCACGAGTGGATTGGCGACAAGTGGGCGATCCTGTTCTCGCATCCGAAGGACTTTACCCCTGTCTGTACCACTGAACTCGGTTATATGGCCGGACTCAAGCCGGAGTTCGACAAGCGCAACACCAAGATCGTCGGGCTCAGCGTCGACCCGGTCAGTGACCACCGGGCGTGGCTCGGTGACATCGCAGAAACCCAGGGGCATGCGGTCAACTATCCGATGATCGGCGACGAGAACCTGGTCGTGGCGAAGCTCTACGACATGATTCACCCGAATGCCAGCGGCGGCTCACGCACCGCCGCGGATAACGCGACGGTGCGTTCTGTGTTCATTGTCGGCCCGGACAAGAAAGTCAAGGCGATGCTGATCTACCCAATGAGTGCCGGACGCAACTTCGATGAAGTATTGCGTCTGCTCGACTCGCTGCAATTAAACGCCAAGCATACGGTCGCCACCCCGGTGAACTGGCGTCCGGGCGAGGACGTCATTATTCCCACGTCGGTGTCCGACGAAGAGGCCAGGAAGAAGTACCCGCAGGGCTTCAAGACGTTGAAACCCTATTTGCGCACCGTGGCGCAACCGAAGTAACTCAGCCAGCGTCCCTTCCTTGCAACGATTGCCTCAGGCTCGGGCAGGGGAGGGTTGCTTAATTCGATCAATAGCAAGTGGCTGTTTTAAAAACAATTTATGTGGTTTGGGGGGCTTCCCAGACGAAGCGAAAGTTGATAAATTTCCGCGCGTTCTTGCAGAGGCCCTCACGGGGCTTTCAGCAACAGCTACAGGGGCGTCGCCAAGCGGTAAGGCAGCAGGTTTTGATCCTGCCATGCGTTGGTTCAAATCC
>NZ_JBFTLU010000204.1:0-11061 GCF_056396605.1 Pseudomonas sp. 05T35 | reverse complement strand
ATTCCTGACCTGGGTATAGAACCAGGAGTAAATGAACGCGGATCCCTCTTTCAAAACTTTTTTCTTATGGAAGGCAACAGCCATGTTTTCCTCCACAGATACACTAGGGGGCGAAGTTGGAACTATCACGGGGCACTCCTTTGCGCGCTCGATTAATTTAAGCGCTAAACCTTAGCATCAAAGCGAAGATTAAATACTACCGTATGGACAAATAGGTGTGTTTATACAAGAGCTTAGGTGGCGATAGTCCTGCTGGCCAGTTGTGTTCGGGGCCGCAGACTTAAACCCGAAATGCCTGCACTGCCGTATGCAATTGCCCACCCAGCACCAGCAGATTCTCGCCCTGGCTACGGCCTTCGCCAATACGCACCAGGTTATCCCCACCCAACTGATGAATCCGCTCGCTGTGATCGCGGATTTCACTGACGGCGCCACTTTGTTGCGCCGTGACATCGGCGATACGCACGGCGGTGTCGGCAATGGTCTGGATCGCCCCGACAATTTTATCCAGCGCACCGTCAGCCGCTTGTGCCTGGCTGGCGGTGGCTTCTGCGTGCTCGACCTGGGCACGCATGCCTTCTACCGATTGTCTTGCGGCCTGTTGCAGGCCGGCAATTAACGTCTGGATTTCTGCGGTAGCGCCGGCGGTGCGTTGCGCCAGCGAGCGAACCTCCTCGGCGACCACCGCAAAACCGCGGCCCATTTCCCCGGCGCGGGCAGCTTCAATCGCCGCGTTCAGGGCGAGGAGGTTGGTCTGATCGGCAATCGAGCGAATCACCGTCAGTACGCCACCGATGGTGGCCGACTCTTCGGCCAGATGCTCGATCATTTGTGCGTTGCCCTGGACTTCGCCGACCAGCGCGTGCAATCCGGTCAGGCTCAAGCCAATGACCTTTTGCCCGTGCTCGACCGCCAGACCGGCGTGACGGCTGGCGTCGGCAGCCTGGCTGGCATCGCCGGCGACTTGCTGAATGGTCGCTTCCAGCTCACCAAGCGAGTCGCGGATCAGCGCGGTATCGCCGGCCTGATGTTCGGCGCCACTGTGCATGTCGCTGCTCAGTTCGGCCAATACCCGGCTGCTGCCGGCCACCTGTTCGGCGTTCAGGCGGATTGTCCCGACCAGATCCACGAGATAAGCGCGCAGGCGATTCAGCGATTCTTGAATGTCCCGTAGCTCACGGTTGGTCGCACCGAGCTGGATGTCCCGACTGAAGTCGCCCTCGGCCCAGGTCGACAGCGCTGGCGCCAGGTTGGTCAGCACGCGGGCGAGGCGACGTTGCAAGGTGTCGATGAGCAGTGCGATCAGCAGGATCAGGCCGATCATCACGCCCTGCATGAGCCGCACTTCACCCTGGATTTGCCCATGTTGCGCGCGAACGGTCGGTTCCAGCCCGGCGATGGCCTGCTGCACGGCGGTAATTTTCAGGTGGGTGGCGGCGCTGAGGTCGGCGCGTTTCTGAATCTGTTCGCGGGTCCGACCGAGTTCGGCGGGGTAGCGGCTTAGCAGGCTGGCGAGTTCGCGTTTGAAACCGGTGCCGGCATCTTCGGCGACGGTTTTTTCAGTGTTTTCCAGCCCCATCATCGCCGAGAAATCGTCGGTATTCGATTCTTTGCTGGCGGTCACGMCAAGCAGCGGCAGTGCTTCGATCAGCTCGGCCTGAGTGCGGATGCTGTCGACTTCACGCTCGACATCGACCGCCAGTTCGCTGCGGCCACTGCTGACCAGTTTGTCCCGGGCCAGCGAGAGTTTGCCGACGTGCTGCGAGGCAACGAGCAGCGGTGGAAGATAGGCGGCAGCGGCGGGCGTATTGGCGCTGGTGGCGTATTGGCTGAGTTGTTCCAGACTAGCGCCCAGTTCGCGCTCGGCCTGGAGCAGCAAGGCTTGCGGATCACCCGCCAGTTTGCCAGCGGCCAGCAGGTCGGTCTTGCTGAAGTCATCGAGGCTGGCGAGGCTCGGACGCACGCTGTCGGCCAGCTCGGACGGCAGTTCGTCGAGGTCTTTTTGCAGGGTCTCGATGGCCTGGCTGGCGCTGCTCAGGCGCAGGGCGTCGCCGCTGGCCAGATAATCTTCGACGTTACGCGCCACTTGATTTTGAAAGTGCTGCGACAGACCCAGATAGCGCTCCATCAACAGATAAGGACGCTCCAGGGCTTTTTGCGACCACCAGAGGGTGGCGCCGAGTGCGAGACACACCGCGACTAAAAGCAGGGTATTGAGATTGGTCAGCAACTTCAGGCGCATCGCGGTTCTACCAACGACAGAATGGTAAGTGCCTGAAGTTATTGCGTTTGTGTTACAGGGTTATGACCGAATCGGTGGATTCAGATGAAAAAGTGGCACTTTGATTCGACGGCCGTGCCGCTTGAACGCGATTGCGTCCGGCGTGCTTGGCGCGGTACAGCGCCTCATCCGCCTGGCTGGCCATCATCAGGCTGTCGGAATCTTCATGCAGGTCCACCACGCCGGCGCTGAAGGTGCACCAGAGGTCCTGCGGCTGGGCCGGGTAGTGGATCTCGGCAAAGCGCTGGCGGATTTCATCGAGCACTTTATAGGCCGATTCGATATCGGTGTCCGGCATCACAATGGCGAACTCTTCACCGCCATACCGGCCGATGAAGTCGGTCTTGCGCAGGCGTTGCTTGAGAAACAGTGCCAGGCTCTTGATCACCCGGTCGCCCATGGGGTGGCCGTGGCTGTCGTTGACCCGCTTGAAATGGTCAATATCGAGCATCGCAAAGCTTAATGGCTTGTTCTCGCGACGGGCGCGGAAGCTGCAGTCTTCGAGCAATTGCAGAATATGGGTGTGGTTATAGAGACCGGTCAGGCTGTCACGGACCATTCGCGCCTTGAGGTTGCGCGCCCGGGCTGCACGGTTTCGTACGGTGGTGATCAGGTGCCGCGGCTTGATCGGCTTGGTCAGGAAGTCGTCGCCACCTTCGCTCATGGCGTCGAGCTGCTTGTCCAGGTCGTCTTCGGCCGACAAGTAAATGATCGGCACGCTCACATAGCGGTCATTGTGCCGGATCACCTTGGCCAGTTCGGTGCCAGTGCAGGCCGGCATGTACATGTCGAGGATGATCAGGTCCGGCTGGAAATCCGCCAGTTCGGCCATCGCCTGAATCGGCTCGATCAAGGTGCGGGTGACGATCCCGGCACTGTTGAGCAGGCGCTCGGTGTGCAGGGCCTGGGCACGGGAGTCGTCGATGATCAGCACTTTATAAGGCTCGTACTGGGCGACGCAGGTCAGCACTTCGATCTTTTCCAGCAGGCTCGACGCTTCGAGGGTGCCGGTCAGAAACTCCTGGCCGCCGGCGCGTACGGCTGCGAGGCGGGTCGGGGTGTCGGTTTCCAGCAAGCTGAAAAACAGCAGCGGCAGTTTCTGCTCCAGGCCTTCCTGAGCTTCGGCTGCCAATTGCAGGCCCATGCCGGGGCCGCTGAAGTCGACGTCCATGACTATCGCTGCCGGCAACCGCTCGACCATCGAGGAGCGAAACGCCGCCACGCTGTCCAGCGATTGCGCGCTGAGACCGAAAAATTCGAGTTGCTTGGCCAGTCGCTCGGCGCGGTCGTGATCTTGCAGCATCACGTAGATCGGCTTGCGCAGTGGCGGTAGAAAGGTTTGTTCGAGCTGGTCGCCATGCCGCAGGCCGGTRCGCGACAGGCGCTGCATCAGGCGATTGAGGTCGGTGATCAGCCCGCTGCTCAGGCGTCCGCGGTTGGCGTCGACGGCCGCAAGCGACTGGCTGATGCTGTGCGCCAGGTGGGTGTGCTCGGGTTGTTCGAAGCGTTCGGCGAAACGCAGCAGCCGCAGGTTCGCTTCACTCAGCTCTGCCAGGTCCGTGCCAGACCATTCACAGCGTTGCAGGCGCTGCCATATCTCAAGAATCTGACGTGCTTGATGAATTACCCGCTGGGCAAAGTGGTGCTTGAGGCGCTCACGGCTGGGGTCTTCTGGCTCGGTCATATCCTGACTACTAGTTAGGGTGCATGCTGAGATCGACTGGTGGCTCTATGCTAGCACCTCTTTCCGATGCCATGAGTGTCGTACATCAATAAACTGTAAAGCGACGTTATTCAGTTCCTGACCGACTGGTCGCATAGGATCAACGCTGTGCTTCATTTATAGTGGCTGCTCGACTCGCGTCCACTGTGCGATCCACGGTCTGCCGGGCAGATTTAATCTGCTCGCAGCAAAGCACGATGGAGTAGGGTTGTGGTCGAACCGACGAACTCAAGTGATTGAAAGGATATCGCCATGCTGGACTGGAAGAACCGCACAGGCAGCGCGCCTGAACGTGCCGCCGAACCCAAGTCGGCAACCCGCAGCTATTTAGGTGGCCTGCTGTTCAGCCGCGCATTGGCCACCTTGATCGGCCTGTATTTGCTGGTGGTCCTCGCCCTGGGTTGGTACTGGAGCCATGAACCTGCGCTGTTTCCGGTTCAGCAGAACGCGCAGCTGGCCGCCGAGAAGGAAGGCAAACAGATGGTCATCGGCTACACCACGGTCGAAACCCTCAAGACCGTCGCCGGTACCTTGCTGCACAAGCCGGGTGGCTATATTTCCAACGACCGTTTTCCACCAGGCTTGTGGCTGGACGACATGCCGAATTGGGAATATGGCGTGCTGGTGCAAGTCCGCGATCTGACCCGCGCCTTGCGTAAAGACTTTGCCCGTTCGCAATCGCAATCGGCTGAAGACGCTGATCTGGCCAAGGCCGAGCCGCGTTTCAACTTCGACAACAAGAGCTGGATGCTGCCGTCCAGCGAGTCGGAATACCAGGAAGGCATCAACTCCCTGAGCCGTTACCAGGCTCGCCTGTCCGATCCAACGCAAAAAAACGCCCAGTTCTATGCGCGTGCCGACAACCTGAACAACTGGTTGGGGGATGTCGCGACCCGCTTGGGTTCGCTGTCGCAACGGCTGTCGGCCAGTGTTGGCCGAGTCAAGCTGAACACCGCGCTGAAAACCGAAACCCTGGCGCCGGGTCAGGTGCCGCAGGTGGATGAAGAGCGGGTGGAAACCCCTTGGCTGCAGATCGACGACGTCTTCTATGAAGCGCGCGGTCAGGCCTGGGCACTGTCGCATTTGCTGCGCGCCATCGAAGTCGACTTCGCCGATGTACTGGCGAAGAAGAACGCGACGGTCAGCGTACGTCAGATCATTCGTGAACTGGAGGCCTCCCAGGAAACAGTCTGGAGCCCGATGATCCTCAACGGCAGCGGTTTCGGGGTTTTGGCCAACCACTCGCTGGTCATGGCCAACTACATCTCGCGGGCCAACGCGGCAGTTATCGATTTGCGTCAATTRCTCAATCAGGGCTGAGTCATGGTTGATAATGTCAATGAGGCTGCGCACCGCGCAGCCTCGGACGCCGAACAGATCGCCTGGGTCGACGAGCAGGACAACCTGCTCGGTTCGCTGGTGCGTTCGGACTTGCGCGAGCGCGGTCTGATCGGACGTGGCACCTACATCATGCTGTTCAACTCGGTCGGCGAACTGTGTGTGCATCAGCGCACGTTCAGTAAAGCCATTTACCCGGGATTCTGGGATGTGGCGGCGGGCGGCATGGTGCTGGCGACCGAAAGCTATGCCGAATCGGCGGCCCGTGAGCTGGAAGAAGAGCTGGGCGTCAGTGGGGTCGAGCTGACCGCCCATGATCATTTTTTCTTTGAAGACACTGGTAACCGCTTGTGGTGTTCGGCGTTTTCGGCGGTCTGGGACGGGCCATTGATCCTGCAGCCGGAAGAAGTGCTTCAGGCCCGCTTTATTCCCATCGAACAGGTGATGCTGGAAATCACGCAGAAGCCTTACTGCCCGGACTCTCTGGCGGCGTTGAAGCGCTATCTGCGCGCGCGCGGGGGTGACGCTCTGAAGGACGTCGCAAAAGATCTATAAAATGGCGCCGATTGGCTCTTAGCAAGTGCGCTTTTTGCCGTTACACTGCGCGACCTTTTCAAGCTGAACCGGTATTCCTTTTGTAGGAGCATCCGGTCAGTAGCGCTGCCCCTGCCTGAGTGGGGCTTCGCGGTCGATAGCACGTGCCAACGTTGCTGCGACCAGTCTTTGTCCTCCCAAGAGGATTGCCGGTGGCCAAAAAAGCCGCATCCTTCGCCGCCCTTGGTGGCCTGGTATTTTCCACCGACGCAGGTCGACATTGCCCGGACTGTAGCCAGCCGGTGGCAGCCTGCATCTGCAAACAAACCGTTATCCCGGCCGGCGACGGCATCGCGCGCGTGCGCCGCGAAAGCAAGGGCCGGGGTGGCAAGACGGTGACGACCATCAGCGGCGTACCGCTGGCTGAAGATGCGCTCAAGGAGCTCGCCACGACGTTGAAGAAACGTTGCGGTACAGGTGGCGCGTTGAAGGACGGGATCATCGAGATCCAGGGCGATCATGTCGAGCTACTCTTGGCAGAGCTGATCAAACACGGTTTCAAAGCGAAGAAATCCGGCGGCTAGCAGCCTCTGTGAAAACCACCCCGACTTGATGCAGTCCTGATCCGATTCAGGTTGAACGTCGTCTCCATGGTTTTCACAGAGCCTGTTCTGACCGGTTTCTAAACTCAGCGCTGTAAGTGTGGTCTATCCCGCTTGCAGGCTAATCGTCATTTTTTCACTTTAGACTGCGCCAGCCCTCAACCCGGGTGGCGCTCTTTGACTTCTTTATAGGGGACTTCGATGTCCGTACGACGCACACGCAAAGACGATGGCAGCCAATGGACAGTTGCGGACAGCCGCAGTGTTTACGGGATTCGCCATTGGGGGGCCGGGTATTTCGCGATCAGTGACGCCGGTCGCGTAGAAGTTCGTCCGAACGGTCCGAGCAGCTCGCCTATCGATCTGTTCGAGCAAGTCGCACAGCTGCGTAAAAGCGGCCTGTCCTTGCCACTGCTGGTGCGCTTCCCGGACATCCTGCAAGACCGCGTCCGTCAGTTGACCGGCGCCTTCGACGCGAACATCGAGCGTCTGGAATACCAGAGCAAGTACACCGCGCTGTACCCGATCAAGGTCAACCAGCAGGAAGCGGTGATCGAGAACATCATCGCCACCCAGAACGTGTCCATCGGCCTGGAAGCCGGTTCCAAGCCGGAACTGCTGGCCGTGCTGGCCCTGGCGCCAAAGGGCGGCACCATCGTCTGCAACGGTTACAAGGACCGTGAGTTCATCCGTCTGGCACTGATGGGCCAGAAGCTGGGCCACAACGTGTTCATCGTGATCGAGAAAGAATCCGAAGTCGGCCTGGTGATCGAAGAGGCTGCCTCGCTGAAGGTCAAGCCTCAAGTCGGCCTGCGGGTTCGCCTGTCGTCCCTGGCATCGAGCAAATGGGCTGACACTGGCGGCGAAAAATCCAAGTTCGGGCTGTCTGCTGCCCAGTTGCTGTCGGTAGTCGAGCGCTTCCGTGCGGCCGGTCTGGATCAGGGCATCCGTTTGCTGCACTTCCACATGGGCTCGCAGATCGCCAACCTGGCGGACTACCAGCACGGCTTCAAGGAAGCGATCCGTTACTACGGCGAACTGCGCAACCTTGGCCTACCGGTGGATCACATCGACGTGGGGGGTGGCCTGGGCGTCGACTACGACGGTACCCATTCGCGCAACGCCAGCTCGATCAACTACGACATGGACGATTACGCCGGTGTCGTGGTCGGCATTCTCCGAGAGTGGTCGTTCGCTGACCGCTCACCACGCCATGCTGGTGGTGCAGGTCACCGACGTCGAGAAACACAACGACGACGTGCCGATGATCGAGAACAAGGAAGAGCTGCCGGAAACCGTGCAATGGCTGGTCGACCTGCTCGGTCCGACCGATATCGAGATGGTCACCGAAACCTACTGGCGCGCGACGCACTACATGAGCGACGTGGCCAGCCAGTACGCCGATGGCAAGCTGACCCTGGCCGAGAAAGCCCTGGCCGAGCAATGCTACTTCGCCGTCTGCCGTCGCCTGCATAACTCGTTGAAAGCCCGTCAGCGCTCGCACCGTCAGGTGCTCGACGAACTCAACGACAAGCTGGCCGACAAGTACATCTGCAACTTCTCGGTATTCCAAAGCCTGCCGGACACCTGGGCCATCGGCCAGGTCCTGCCGATCCTGCCGCTGCACCGTCTTGATGAAGAGCCGATGCGCCGCGCCGTGCTGCAAGACCTGACCTGTGACTCTGATGGCAAGATCAAGCAGTACGTCGACGAGCAGAGCATCGAAACCAGCCTGCCGGTGCACGGGCTCAATGATGGCGAAGACTACTTGCTGGGGATTTTCCTGGTGGGTGCTTACCAGGAAATTCTCGGTGACATGCACAACCTGTTCGGTGACACCGACTCGGTAAACATCTACCAGAATGCCGACGRCAGCGTTTACCACGCCGGTATCGAAACCCACGACACCATCGAGGACATGCTGCGTTACGTGCACTTGTCACCGGAAGAGCTGATGACGCACTACCGCGACAAAGTGGCCAGCGCTCGAATCAGTGCTACCGAGCGTACCCAGTACCTCGATGCCTTGCGCCTGGGTCTGACTCGTTCGTCTTACCTGTCTTCTTGAGGTAGGGAACCGCTGTGACCAGGTTGTCGGAAAATACTCCGCGTAGTGCGGAGTTTTCGGAGGACCTGGTACGGCATTTCTTTATTTTTGTAGCGATTTGCCGTGCCCACGCACTTTCAACGCTGTGTGGTCTTCATTTCGCGTAGGCCATTTCCTAAGTTGTACTTCGGCACTCTACTCGGCCATGTCTCTCAGCGAGAATCCCCGGCCGTCCCTCCTGTAGAGAAACGCCGATGTTCGATCCCGTCAACGAGCCGTCATTTCGTCTGGAGATAGCGGGTCAGCCCCAACCCTTTGTCGTTGTCGCCTTTAGCGGCTGCGAGTCCATCAGCCAGCCCTTTGTCTTTCAGCTGGATCTGCAGTTCGATGAGCTGAGACTGGATATCGCGAGCCTGATGTTTCGCTCGGCGTACCTGGGGTTTGGGGGCGCGGGCACCGGTATCCACGGACAGATTCATGACCTTGCCCCGCTTCATGACGACGCGGTGCCGGCGCTCTGGCGTCTGTGCCTTGGGCCGAAGCTGGCCTGCCTGGCGCAACGCTGCAATCAGCGAATTTTCACCGGTCTGTCAGTCCCGCAGATTCTGCTTCGGGTACTGAAGGAGCACGGCATAGACGAAAGAAACTGTCGATTCGAACTCAGGAACGATTACCCCGTGCGGGAGTTTTGCACTCAGTACCGTGAGTCGGATTTGGCGTTTCTTCAGCGTCTGTGTGAGCAAGAGCGAATTCACTACCACTTTCAGCACCGCAAGCACGGTCATTGCCTGATCTTTGCCGACACTTGGCGCAGTTTGTCTCCAGGTGCCGGCACAACCTTTGATACCCAAGGCACTGCACCCGCCGTCAGGCGTTTCAAGGTTCATGCTCATGCCGATGTGGCACGTCACGATGGATTGCCGAAACCTGTTGCAGCAGGCGAAACGGACCTGCCGAACCTGCGTAGCGGCATGCTGATGCTGTTGTC
The DNA here is from genome assembly GCF_056396605.1 of Pseudomonas sp. 05T35. Classification (NCBI taxonomy): domain Bacteria; kingdom Pseudomonadati; phylum Pseudomonadota; class Gammaproteobacteria; order Pseudomonadales; family Pseudomonadaceae; genus Pseudomonas; species Pseudomonas sp. 05T35. The sequence goes on along the minus strand of NZ_JBFTLU010000204.1, from coordinate 1,548 downwards.
GGGCCATCCGTTTGCCGACTGGAATCACCTTTGGTTGCTGACCCGGGTCGAGCATTCGGGCAGTCAGGCGCAGTTGCCGTACTACCGCAACCGCATTGATGCGATTCCCTGGGAGGCGCCGTTCGTACCGTTTCCTCCAAGCGAGAAACCTCGGATGAACAGCGTGCAACGTGGCTGGGTGGTCAATGTCGCCGAACCTCGCAGCGACGCGGCCCGACGCATCGCCGTGCAGTTCGATTGGCTTTATCAGGGCGAGGGCGCACGGCCCAGCCATTGCTGGCTGCCGGTCTCGCCCCAACTGTCTGCAGAGTCGGTTGCCGGTTTAACGGCGGGGGTCGATGTCTGTGTGAGCTTTATCGAGGGCGACCCGGACCAGCCATTGATCACCGGCATATTTCGGGGGCCGCCGTTGAATGTCGACAGCGTGTTGCCTGCCGAAACCTCCCCRCTCTCAGTGGTCGGGGAGGCGCTCCCGGCACTGGAAGTTTTATCGCCCGAGGATCGCCAAGACTTATTGGCGTTGGTTCAGAGCAGTCAGCCCTTGGTGTTGCTGTGTTTGATACCCGGCGGGGGAAGTTTCATGCATTGCCGGCAAGTGATCTGCGCCTGCCGCACAGTGGCAGGGCTTGGCCAAAGTGGTGCGGCATGATCGCTGCCCAGTCGGCTCAATGGCTTTTGCTGGATGTACCGGGCTCGCCGCAGGCAGGGTGGAGCCTGCAGCAGCGGTTTGCCGACTTACCGTGTTACGCGTTGTTCGAGAGCACCGACTTGCATGCGTTGCGCGACCAGGGGCCGCAGTTGATCGAACTGTCGGCGCAATCGCCGCTGATGCAATGTTGYCACGACGAGCCTGCGGACTGGCCGGGGTTGCTGCTGGTCAGCTCAGCATCCCCGGAGCAATTGCTCGGGCACCTTCGACGTATGCTCACGGTCACGTTCGGGCTTCATTACAAAGGCTTGCTCAGCTACTACAATCCATTTATCGCCAGTTACTTTTTTGATGCCAGTGATGCCCACGAGTTGAGCCGCTGGCTGGGGCCGATCGATAAGCTGTACTGGTACGGTGGAACCTGGGAGGACCGGGCGATCGGCAGTCTGGGGTGGTTGCATATGGTCAATCCGCGATTGGCCGTCAGCGAACTGGCCATTGAAGACAGCCTCAGCCTTCGCCAGCAGAACAAGTTGCAAGCCTGCCTGCTGGAGCGTCATGCATGGCACTGGAGTCGCTCGACGGGCCACGACTTTGGCACGATCTGGTCTTTTGTGCAGGAAGGACTCGAACAGGGCTTCAGCGAGCAGACGGTGCTCGATGGCTGGTTGCGATTACGTTTGCAATACCCGTCAGCCACACCCGAAGCACACCTGCCGGGGCGCACTCAGCAAGAGCGGCTCGACAGCCTGCGCAACCGCTGGCAAAGCTATCGTTCCTGAATTCACCGCACTCTGCAGGCCAAATCGCGATGAAGAACTGCACTCGTAGCAGCTGCCGAGCCCGCGAGGCTGCGTTAGAGGCGGGCCGCGTTCGGACGAAGTCCTCGTAAATCCTGG
>NZ_JBFTLU010000203.1:0-7705 GCF_056396605.1 Pseudomonas sp. 05T35 | reverse complement strand
GCTTTGCCCCTTCGACCCTGTATGGCGTGTTGCCCGAACTGATTCGCCGACTGCGCAGCAACGAGTCGCTGGAACTGGAACTCGGCCTGTCGGAAATGACCACGCTGCAACAGGTGCAAGCGCTCAAGGCCGGACGTATCGACGTCGGCTTCGGGCGGATCCGCATCGATGATCCGGCAATCATACAAACCGTATTGAATGAAGACCGCCTGGTGGCTGCCCTGCCCGCTGGCCATCCACTCCTGGCCGGCCCCATCAGCCTCACCGAGTTGGCCAATGAACCATTTGTGCTCTATCCCGGCAATCCCCGCCCCAGCTATGCCGACCATGTGATCGCGCTGTTCGAGTCCTACGGGGTGAGCATCAAGGTTGCGCAATGGACCAACGAACTGCAAACCGCCATTGGCCTGGTGGGCGCCGGTATCGGCGTCACGCTGGTGCCGGCCTCGGTGCAGTTGCTGCATCGCGACGACATTGGTTTCACGCCGGTGCTGGAAACCAACGCCACCTCGCCGATCATCCTGAGTCGCCGGGTCGGCGACGTCTCGCCGGGATTGAGTCACTGCCTGAAAATGATCGAAGCGTTGCGTATGCGCAAGCCGGTGTAACGGACTTGCGCAGTTTTTAACAATCATTCGCAAAGCTCATAAAGATGGCTGAGCGGTCCCCCTGTTAGCGTGCGCCCCGAGTATTTCCCACAGGAATCGCGCACGTCATGACGACAACCTTCACCCTTATAACCCTGCTGATTGTCGGCAGCCTGTTCAGCACTGCGGTGCGGGCCACCAGTTTTGTGATGAGCACCGACATCACCCTGAGCATGAGCATGAGCTCCACCAAAGGCACCAGCAGCTCATTCAAGGATGACAAGATCGTGCTGGCCGCGAAATCCGATGCGGCGGCGTTTGTCGCCAGTCGTGGCGACATTCGCGGCGTTCAGCTGGAGGCCGCATTTGAACGGATCCGTAGCGTGCTCGCTGGCCAGGTCTACTCGGATGAGCAACTGGCCGCGGCGATTCTGGTGCTGTGATTTTCCGAAGGGGGTGCGATCTTTACAGGTAAATCAGTCCTGCTTGTAACCCCGGACGTCGTCGACACCACGGTTGGCCAACTGGTCCGCGCGTTCGTTACCCGGATGCCCGACGTGGCCACGCACCCACTTCCAGGTGACGTTGTGGCGATTGACCTGCTCGTCGAGCTGCTTCCACAGATCAGCGTTCTTCACTGGTTCTTTCGCCGCGGTTTTCCAGCCGCGCTTCTTCCAGTTGACCATCCATTCGTTGATGCCTTTCATCACGTATTGTGAGTCGGTGACCAGCAATACGTCGCAGGAACGCTTGAGCTCTTCAAGGCCACGRATCGCGCCCATCAGCTCCATACGGTTGTTGGTGGTATTGGCTTCGCCGCCCCAGAGTTCCTTTTCAACGCCCTTGCACACCAGCAGTGCGCCCCAGCCGCCGGGGCCAGGGTTGCCCTTGCAGGCGCCGTCGGTGAAGAGTTCTACGCTATCGCTCATGCCAACCTATCCAGAAAATGTCTGTGGCTTGCCGATCAATGATCGACAACGCCCAAGGCCGGGCAAGCCCGGCCGGGAAAATAAAATGTGTATTACGGCTCGCTGTGGCGACGATTGACCTTGGCCATCGGCAGCGGGATCAATTTGCCCATAGGCTCGCGGCGCACCTGACGGACCGGTCGCAAGCCGACGACGATCTTGCGCGCCACCAATAAATAGAAACCGCCGCCGGACAGCTGCCAGTCACCGGCCTTGCGTTCCCAGCCGGCCAAGCGGGCTTGCCATGCCGGGGACGCAAGCGGCGGACGATAGCACCCGAAGCGGCGTTTCTCCAGCGCAAACCCCAGCAGGTTGAGCCAGTCGGCGACCCGCGACGGTGAAATGCAGCGTGCCTTGCGCATGGCATCGCTCGCAAACACGTGGCGCAGCCCCCAACTGCTCCAGGGGTTGATCCCGACAATCAGCAGGTGCCCGCCGGGACGCACCGCGCTGGCGGCTTCACGCAGCAGGCCATGCGGCGACAGGCAGAAATCCAGCCCGTGTTGCATCACCACCACGTCGGCGGCGTGTTCACTGATCGGCCAGGCCTGTTCTTCACAGACAATTTCCACCCCCGGCAAAGGCGCGCCCAGACGGACATTACGCTGCACCTGCTTCGCTGCCGGTGGTGCTTCGGCCGAAGGGCCGTAATGCACCAGGTAGCCGCCAAAGAAACGCCCCAGTTCGTCTTCGAGCATCCGGCGTTCTTCGTTCAACAAAAATTGGCCGATGGGACCTGACAGCCACTCGCGAGCGGCGCTGATCAATGCCAGCCAGTCAGGATCAGCCTGAGCGAACGCTTTATCGGTCATTGCATTCTCCAACTCGCCAAGAAGCTCTAAGATGCACCATTGTTTTCCGCTTGGCGAATCCTGCGATGATACAGATCAGTGCCCTTCCCGCCTTCACCGACAACTACATCTGGTTGTTACAGGATCACCGCAGCCAGCGCTGCGCCGTGGTCGATCCGGGTGATGCCGCCCCCGTGCAGGCCTGGTTGGCCATGCACCCGCAATGGCAGCTCAGCGACATTCTGGTCACCCATCACCACCATGATCACGTCGGCGGCGTCGAGCGACTCAAAAAAGCGACGGGCGCCACGGTCTACGGCCCGGCCAGCGAAAATATCCCCGGACGCGACTTCGCCCTGAACGATAATGATCGCGTCAACGTACTCGGCTGCGAGTTCGACGTGTATGCGGTGCCGGGCCACACACTGGGTCATATTGCTTACTACCATCAGGGGCTGCTGTTCTGTGGCGACACCCTGTTCGCCGCCGGGTGCGGGCGCCTGTTCGAAGGTACGCCGGCACAAATGCACCACTCCCTCAGCCGCCTGGCCGCGTTGCCCGAAGACACGCTGGTGTACTGCACCCACGAGTACACCCTGAGCAATCTGCGCTTTGCCGCGGCTGTCGAGCCGAATAACCCGGACATTGCCGAGCGTCTCGAGAAAGTCGCCCAATTACGCGAGTCCGGTGGCATGTCGCTGCCGTCGACCCTGGCGCTGGAGAAGCTCACCAACCCTTTCCTGCGTACCGGCGAAACATCCGTTAAAGAAAAAGTAGACGAACGGAATGGCCCGGATAACCGGGCTCCGAGTGAGGTTTTTGCGGCTCTTCGGGCTTGGAAAGATACGTTCTAGACAGGGCCACTATTGGTCCAAAAATTCTGAATGGTTGACCGCACCCCCTGCGCTTTCTAGAATCGCCCGACATTTTTGCCCGGAACTAACTTCCAGCCAATGTCGTCATCTATTCGTAAATCCATCAATTCAGACGCATTGACCCGCTTGGCTCAAGCCATCGCGGTGGCTGTGTCCGCCACCCTGGCGGGCTGCCAAAGCACCAGTCATGTGCCACAAACCGACGTGGCACATACGCTTTCCACCCGGACCAAACAAAAACCTATCTGGCTCAACGAGAAGCCAAGCCCACAAGCCGCGCAGGACGTCTGGGAGCGCATGCGCCAGGGCTTCCAGTTGCAGGAAGGGCTGGGCGTCAACCCGCGCATCGAGCAACAGCGCCTGTGGTTCGCCAGCAATCCATCGTTTCTGCAAGGCGCCAGCGAACGTGGCAGCCTGTACATTCACTACATCGTCGAACGCCTTGAAGAACGCAACATGCCGCTGGAACTGGCGCTGTTGCCGGTGATTGAAAGCGCCTACAACCCAATGGCCTATTCGCGCGCCGATGCGGTTGGCCTGTGGCAGTTCATCCCGTCCACCGGGCGTTACTTCAACCTGCGTCAAACCCGCTTCTATGACGGGCGCCGCGACATTACCGCGTCGACCATCGCGGCCATGGACTACCTGACCCGCCTGCACGATATGTTCAACGGTGACTGGCTGCTGGCGCTGGCGGCCTATAACGCCGGTGAAGGCACGGTTAGCCGGGCCATCGAGCGTAACGAAAAGCTCGGCCTGCCAACCGACTACTGGAACCTGCCACTGCCGGCGGAAACCCAGGCCTATGTACCCAAGCTGCTGGCGTTGTCACAAGTCGTGCTGTCGCCAGAAGCCTATGGCGTGAACCTCAACCCGATCGCCAACCAGCCCTACTTCGAAGTCGTCGAAATCAACCAGCGCATGGACCTGTCCAAGGTTGCCGCGGTGGCCAACATCGACGAAGACGAACTGTTCCAGCTCAACCCGGCCTTCAAGCAACGCACCACCATCGACGGTCCCCAGCACTTGCTGGTGCCGACGTCCAAGGCGCAGTTGCTGACTGCCAGCCTGTCAACCATGAAACCCGAAGAGCTGATCAGTCAGCGTCCGCTCAAACCGGTTTTCGAAGGTGCAGACGACCGCGAGCTGGCAACGCTCAAGCGCAGCTACCGGGTCAAACGCGGCGACAACCTGACGCAGATCGCCAAGGCGAACAAAGTCGAGGTCAAGGACCTGCAACACTGGAACAAGCTGAACGGCAAGGACCTCAAGGTTGGCCAGACCCTGGTGATGCGAGACACCAGCAAGCGCTCCGGTGGACGCATCAGCACGGTGGTTGCGGCCAACAACAAGAACAAGAAGCAGACCCAATACAAGGTCAAGCAAGGCGACTCGCTGTACATCGTCGCCAAGCGCTTCAACGTTGAGATGCAACACCTCAAGCGCTGGAATCCACGTGTTGGCCAGGCTCTCAAGCCTGGGCAGGTGCTGACGGTTTCTTCCCCGCGTTAAGTCGCGCCCCAGGCATTGGGGCTTTTTGTGGCGAGGGAGCTTGCTCCCGCCGACCGGTCCGCGCTCGGGCGCAGCAGGCGTGAACCCCGTGTATGCGATGTACCTGAAAGAACCCGATGGCATGTTTTGGGGCCGCTTCGCAGCCCAGCGGGAGCAAGCTCCCTCGCCACAAAATCCCCTACCTTAGCCCCTACCTTTTTCCTGTCGATACAAGCTGTTACTGTACGGCCCACAAAGCCCAAGCCGCCTGGACCGGATCTCTGCCTTGATACGTCCCCTCCTGCTCCTAATCAGTCTGGCCTTGAGCTTCCCCGCAAGCGCAACGATCAGCGAAAGCCATGGTTATGCGCAGTTCGGCACACTCAAGTACCCGGCCAAATTCACCCACTTCGACTGGGTCAATCCGCAAGCGCCCAAGGGCGGTACATTGCGGGTCATGGCGTTTGGCACCTTCGATACGCTCAACCCCTACACCTTCAAGGGCACCAGCCCGGTCTCGACCCCGAATTTCCTGCAGTACGGCATCAACGAGCTGAACGAACCGTTGATGGTCGGTACGGGGCAGTACGCGCCGTCCGGCGATGARCCCGCCTCCAGTTACGGGCTGATCGCCCAGTCTGTCGAATACAGCGAAGACCGCAGCTGGGTAGTGTTCAACCTGCGCCCGCAAGCACGCTTTCACGACGGCACGCCGATCACCGCCTACGACGTCGCGTTTTCCTATCGTTTGCTGCTCAAGGAAGGTCATCCGCAATACCGCACCAACCTTCAGGAAGTGCAGCGGGTCGACATCCTCAACCCACAGCGCATCCGTTTCGTGTTCAAGCGTGCCGGTAATCCGTTGCTGATCCAGCGCCTGGGCGAGTTGCCGGTGTTGCCGCAGCATTACTGGGAAGGTCGCGACTTCAAGGCGACCACCTTCGAACCGCCGCTGGGCAGTGGCCCTTACCGCATCACCGAGGTTCAGCCGGGGCGGCAACTGGTGTTCGAGCGGGTCAAGGATTACTGGGGCAAGGACCTGCCGGTCAATCGCGGCAAGTACAACTATGATCGCGTTGAAGTCGAGTTTTACCGCGACAGCGACGTGGCGTTCGAGGCCTTCAAGGCCGGCGAGTTCGACATCTACATCGAGCACCAGGCCAAGAACTGGGCCAACGGCTACAGCTTCCCGGCCGTACGGCGTGGCGAGGTGATCAAGGCGCAGATCGACCACCAGATTCCAACCCAGACCCAGGGTCTGTTCATGAACACCCGGCGCAGCACGTTCGCCGACGACAAGGTGCGTGAAGCCCTGGGCTTGATGTTCGACTTCGAATGGACCAACCGCGCCCTGTTCAGCGGTGCCTACAAACGGGCCATGAGTTATTACCCCAACAGCGAGTTCACAGCCACAGGCGTTCCGGTCGGCCATGAATGGCTGATGCTCTCACCCTACCGCGATCAGTTGCCCGCCAGGCTGTTTACCGAGCCCTTCAGCCTGCCGCAGACCGACGGCCATGGCATCCCCCGGGAAACTCTGCGCCGGGCGTTGGGTTTGCTCGCCGAGGCTGGCTGGAAGCTCAATGGCCAGCGCCTGCAGAATGCGGCCGGGCAGCCACTGCGTTTCGAGATCCTGCTGGTCAATCCGAACCTGGAGCGCATTCTCCAGCCCTACGCCGAGAACCTTGCCAGTATCGGTATCGACGCGCACCTGCGCACCGTCGACCGAGCCCAATACAAGCAGCGTCTGGACCAGTTCGATTTCGACATGATCCTGATGACCCTCGACCAGACCCTCAGCCCCGGACTTGAACAGTGGCAGTACTTCCACTCGAGCCAGGCCTCGGTCAAGGGCAGCAAGAATTACGCGGGTGTTGCCAACCCGGTGGTCGATCATTTGCTGGAACAACTGCTCGCGGCAAAATCCCGTGACGAGCAACTGGCGGCCGGCAAAGCGCTGGACCGGGTGCTGCTGTGGCAGCACTACTGCATCCCCAACTGGTATATCAATTATCATCGCCTGGCGTACCGCAACCGGTTCGCCTTCGTCACCACGCCGCCCTACACCCTGGGGCTGAATGCGTGGTGGCTGAAGACTTCGGAGAAAGCCCAATGATGCGTTTGCGTACCCTGCTGGGTCTGGTCTTTGCAGGGCTTGCCTGCACGGCCCACGCTGCCCCGCAGCACGCCTTGACCCTGTACAACGAGCCGCCGAAATACCCGGCCGATTTCAAGCATTTCGACTACGTGAACCCGGACGCTCCCAAGGGCGGGACGTTCCGTCAGGCCGGCTTCGGTGGCTTCGACAGCCTCAACCCGTTCATCAGCAAGGGCGTGCCGGCTGATGACATTGGCCTGATCTACGACACCCTGGCCAAACAGGGGCTCGATGAGCCGTTTACCGAATATGGCTTGATCGCCGGCAAAATCGAAAAGGCTCCGGACAACAGCTGGGTGCGCTTCTACCTGCGCCCCGAAGCGCGTTTTCATGATGGCCACCCGGTGCGTGMCGAAGACGTGGTGTTCAGCTTCCAGACCCTGATGAAAAGCGGTTCGCCGCTCTTTCGCGGTTACTACAGCGACGTCGACAACGTGATCGCCGAGGACCCGTTGCGGGTGCTGTTCACCTTCAAGCACACCAGCAACCGCGAGCTGCCGCTGATCCTTGGACAGCTCTCGATATTGCCCAAGCACTGGTGGGAACACCGCGACTTCAGCAAGGGCAATCTGGAGATTCCGCTGGGCAGCGGCCCGTACAAGGTCAGTGAGGTCAAGGCCGGGCGCTCGGTCCGCTATGAGCGGGTCAAGGACTACTGGGGCAAGGACCTGCCGGTCAATCGGGGCTTTTACAACTTCGACAACATGACCATCGATTACTACCGCGACAACACCGTCGCGCTGGAAGCGCTGAAGGCCGGACAGTTCGATTACTGGCAGGAGATGAGTGCAAAAAACTGGGCCAACGCCTACAACACGCCGTCCGTCACCGAGGG
>NZ_JBFTLU010000202.1:0-7739 GCF_056396605.1 Pseudomonas sp. 05T35 | reverse complement strand
GTACGGGTGGATGTGAGCGGGGTAGCGCAGCCAGGTAAATCCATGTGGGAGYGAGCCTGCTCGCGAAGRTGTCGTGTCAGTCGACCTATTCAGTGATCGAAGTGACGCTTTCGCGAGCAGGCTCGCTCCCACAGGTTTTGCGGTGACGCTTTTACTTGAGGCTGACTTTGGAGTAATCCTGACGGCCGAACGGGCTGACCTGGTAGCCCTGAACGTCCTTGCGCGTCAATGCGTAGGCGGTCGGGTGCGCCAGTGGCAGCCACAGCGCCTGTTGCTGGATCTGCGCCTGGGCCTGTTCGTAAAGCTTGCTGCGCACGCCTTGCTCGGTGGTGGTCTTGCCGGCGCTGATGACCTTGTCCAGGCCCGGGTCGCAGTAGCGGGCGAAGTTGGTCCCGGACTGGACCGCCGCGCAGGAGAACTGTGGCGTGAGGAAGTTATCCGGGTCACCGTTGTCGCCGGACCAGCCCATGAACAGCAGGTCGTGTTCGCCGGCCTTGGCGCGGCGGATCAGTTCGCCCCATTCAATCACCCGGATTTCCGCCTGAATCCCGACTTCAGCCAGGTCCGACTGCAACAGCTGGGCACCAAGGCTTGGGTTCGGGTTGAGCAGGCTGCCGGAAGGGCGGGTCCAGATCGTGGTTTTAAAACCCTCCTTGAGCCCGACCTTGGCCAGCAATGCACGCGCCTTGGCGATGTCCTTTGGATAGCCCGGAAGGTCCTTGGCGTAGCTCCAGGTGTTGGGCGGGTACGGACCGTTGGCAGCGTGCRCGGTGTCTTCGAAAACGGCCTTGAGGTAGCTGGCCTTGTCGAAGGCGAGGTTGATCGCCTGGCGGACTTCGGGCTTATCCAGCGGCGGGTGCTGACTGTTGATGGCCACGAACGCGGTCATGAACGCCGGCGTGCTCTCGATCTTCAGGGTCGGGTCCTGAGCGGCGGCCTGCACGTCCAGCGGTTTGGGCGACAGGGCGATCTGGCACTCGTTGCGCCGCAGTTTCTGCAAACGAACGTTGGCGTCCGGGGTGATGGCGAACACCAGGCTGTCTACTGCCGGTTTGCCGGCAAAGTAGTCGCGGTTGGCCTTGTAGCGAATCGACGCATCTTTCTGGAAGCGCCCGAAGATGAACGGGCCGCTGCCGATTGGCTGACTGTTGAGTTTCTCGGGCGTGCCGGCCTTGAGCAACTGGTCGGCATACTCGGTCGAGTAGATCGAGGCAAAACCCATGCTCAGGGTGGCAAGGAATGTCGAGTCKGGGTGGTCCAGGGTAAAGCGCACGGTCAGCGGGTCCAGCGCATCGATTTTCTTGATCAGCGCGGGCAACTGCATCGATTGAGCATGAGGGAAGCCACTTTGGGCGACTTTGTGCCACGGGTGGGCCGGGTCGAGCATGCGCTCGAAGCTGAACTTCACGTCTTCGGCGCTCAGGTCGCGGGTGGGGCTGAAGTACTCGGTATGGTGGAATTTCACCTGCGGGTGCAGCTTGAAGATATAGGTCAAGCCGTCGGTCGACACTTCCCAGCTGTCGGCCAGGCTGGGGACGACTTTGCCGCTGGCGGCATCGAAATCGACCAGGCGGTTCATCAGCACGTCGGCCGAAGCGTTGGTGGTGGTCAGCGAGTTGTATTGAACGACATCGAACCCTTCCGGGCTGGCCTCGGTGCAGACGCTTAAAGCGGCAGCCTGGGCCAATGGGCTCAGCAAGAGTGGGGCGAGCAACAACGGTAGGGCAGCGAGGCGCATGTGTGAATTCCTGTGCAGATCGAAGGCCATCTGCGAGTGCAGTCTGGAAAAGGGCTACCCTAGTGGGCTCTTTTACAAATGACTATCCCCTTTTTCACTTTGTGGCATGCGTCCGGCTCTTTTTTTCGGCAAAATTTGCACTGCATGACCCCCAGTGCACAGCCAATCAGAGTAGATTGGCACGGGAAAACCGTCTGCGCAGACGTGGATGTCGGTACTCTGCGACGAGCGGTCGCGGCCATCGGCAGCCTTTGTTCAAGGCGTCTGGCGCCGTAAAACCGGGTTTTTTAAAAAGTCTGTTCACACCGATAGTTGTTGCTACTGGGTCTTTCTGGTATAAAGCAGCGCTCTTTTCTAGGGGCCCGGTTCCTTCACTGTAGGTGTAGCCGGTAAGACCCTTAAAGAAACGCGGCGCCTGGCGCCAAATGACTGAGAGATTAAGCGGCCAACCCATGCCGGGTTGGGCATGTGGTTTTAGAGGGCTGAGGCATGTCGAGAGTCTGTCAAGTTACCGGTAAGGGTCCGGTGACTGGGAATAACATTTCCCACGCAAACAACAAAACCCGTCGTCGTTTCCTGCCGAACCTGCAGCATCACCGCTTCTGGGTTGAAGAAGAGAAACGTTTCGTGCGTCTGCGCGTATCTGCCAAAGGCATGCGTATCATCGACAAGCGTGGCATTACTGCCGTGCTGGCCGAAATCCGCAAAGCTGGCAAGATCTAAGGGAGCTAATCATGCGTGAATTGATTCGTTTGATTTCGAGCGCTGGTACTGGTCACTTCTACACTACCGACAAGAACAAGCGCACTACTCCGGACAAAATCGAGATCAAGAAATTTGATCCGGTTGTTCGCAAGCACGTGATCTACAAAGAAGGCAAAATCAAGTAATTGATTTTTCCTCTTAAGAAAAAGGCCCGTATCGCAAGATACGGGCCTTTTTTGTTGGGGTCAGAAAAGCCTCAGGCCTTCTGTTCAAACGCCACATAGATCTTGCGGCACGGCTCCAGCACTTCCCAGGTGCCGCGGAAGCCGGCCGGAATGACAAAACGATCGCCCGCCCGCAGGGTCTTGGCATTGCCGTCGTGGTCACGCAGCACCGAAACCCCCTGCACGATTTCGCAGTATTCGTGTTCGGTGAAGTTCACCGTCCATTGCCCGACTTCTCCTTCCCAGACGCCCGCGTTCAACTGACCGCACGGGCTGCTGTAGTGGTTGTAGACGGCTTGCTCGGGGTCGCCCTTGAGCACTTTTGTGGCGTCCGGGCGGTAGCGCTCGGCGGGTGTGGTGGCCTGGCTGAAGTCGACAATGTCCTGGATGCTCATTCTTGTAATCCCCCGTGATTGTCTGAAAATCAAAGTCTATGTTTATTAAAATGAACATCGCAAGGCCGTTTGCCAGCCTTATGTCAAATATATTGAAACATGAGGGGGCGCTAGTTTAGGGTGGCAGTTGCCTTGGGCCGAATTGAAAACTGGCCGGGCAGAATTCCTGTAGGTGCCTGCGTAGATCGCGCGGCGCTCGTATTCAATAAGAGGAGGACTCTCGTATGACTACCCTGACTCGTGCCGACTGGGAACAACGCGCCCGCGACCTGAAGATCGAAGGCCGTGCCTACATCAATGGCGAATACACCGCAGCGGTCTCCGGCGAGACGTTCGACTGCATCAGCCCTGTCGATGGCCGTCTGCTGGGCAAGATCTCCAGCTGTGATGCCGCCGACGCCCAGCGCGCCGTAGAAAACGCCCGCAGCACGTTCAACTCGGGTGTCTGGTCGCGCCTGGCACCGGCCAAGCGCAAGGCCACCATGATTCGTTTCGCCGGCCTGCTCAAGCAGCACGCCGAAGAGCTGGCGCTGCTTGAAACCCTGGACATGGGCAAGCCGATCAGCGATTCCCTGTACATCGACGTTCCAGGCGCGGCGCAAGCGCTGAGCTGGAGCGGTGAAGCCATCGACAAGATCTACGACGAAGTAGCCGCCACCCCGCATGACCAACTGGGTCTGGTGACCCGTGAGCCGGTGGGTGTAGTGGGCGCCATCGTGCCGTGGAACTTCCCGCTGATGATGGCCTGCTGGAAACTCGGCCCGGCGCTGTCCACCGGTAACTCGGTGATCCTCAAGCCATCCGAAAAATCCCCGCTGACCGCCATCCGCCTCGCGGCGCTGGCTGTTGAAGCCGGTATCCCGAAAGGCGTGCTGAACGTGCTGCCAGGCTACGGTCACACCGTTGGCAAGGCGCTGGCCTTGCACATGGACGTCGACACGCTGGTGTTCACCGGTTCGACCAAGATCGCCAAGCAACTGATGATTTATTCCGGCGAATCGAACATGAAGCGCGTCTGGCTGGAAGCGGGCGGCAAGAGCCCGAACATCGTGTTTGCCGATGCGCCGGACCTGCAAGCGGCGGCTGAGTCCGCTGCCAGTGCCATCGCGTTCAACCAGGGCGAAGTCTGCACCGCCGGTTCGCGTCTGCTGGTCGAGCGTTCGATCAAGGATAAATTTCTGCCGCTGGTGATCGAGGCCCTGAAAACCTGGAAGCCGGGCAACCCGCTGGATCCGGCCACCAACGTTGGCGCGCTGGTCGACACGCAGCAGATGAACACCGTGCTGTCCTACATCGAATCCGGGCACTCCGACGGCGCCAAACTGGTGGCGGGCGGCAAGCGGATTCTTCAGGAAACCGGTGGCACCTACGTTGAACCGACGATTTTCGATGGCGTGAGCAACGCCATGAAGATCGCCCAGGAAGAGATCTTTGGCCCGGTGCTGTCGGTCATCACCTTCGACAGCGTCGATGAAGCGATCCGGATCGCCAACGACACGCCGTATGGCCTGGCCGCGGCTGTCTGGACCTCGGATATCTCCAAGGGCCACCTGACCGCCAAGGCCCTGCGTGCCGGTAGCGTGTGGGTCAACCAGTACGATGGCGGCGACATGACCGCACCGTTCGGTGGTTTCAAACAGTCGGGCAACGSCCGTGACAAGTCGCTGCACGCGTTCGACAAATACACCGAGCTGAAGGCGACCTGGATCAAGCTGTAAACCATTCAGGGAGCCTGTTCTGAATCAGGCTCCCTGAACGATGCAGATCCCCTGTGGGAGCGAGCCTGCTCGCGATAGCGGTATGACAGTCGACGTCAATGTTGAATGTTGCGCCGTCATCGCGAGCAGGCTCGCTCCCACAGTGCTTTGCGCTGTACATAAAAATATCCACAGGAGCGTGGAGCATGCGTTGGGCGACTTATTTCGCCGTGTTGGCCTCTGTCCTGAGTGTCGGCCTGGCCCTGGGCGTCAGCATGCCGTTGGTGTCGTTGCGTCTGGAAAGCTGGGGTTACGGCTCGTTTGCAATCGGTGTCATGGCGGCGATGCCGGCGATTGGCGTACTGCTGGGGGCCAAGGTCTCCAGCCATCTGGCGGCACGTTTCGGCACGGCCAACCTGATGCGCCTGTGCCTGTGGGCCGGGGCGTTTTCAATCGGTTTGCTGGCGCTGTTGCCCAGTTATCCGGTCTGGCTGGTGCTGCGTTTGACGATCGGGGTGATCCTGACCCTCGTGTTCATCCTCGGCGAGAGCTGGATCAACCAGTTGGTGGTCGAGCAATGGCGCGGGCGACTGGTGGCACTGTATGGCAGCAGTTATGCCCTGAGCCAACTGTCGGGACCGTTGCTGCTGGGCGCGTTGGGCACCGACAACGATTTCGGATTCTGGGTCGGTGTCGGCTTGCTGGTGACGTCGCCGCTGTTGCTGTTGGGACGCAGTGGCGCGCCGAGCAGCGAAGCCTGCAGCGTGACGTTCAGTGACTTGCTGAGCTTTTGTCGGGGCCTGCCGGCGATTGCCTGGGCGGTGTCGCTGTTTGCTGCGTTCGAGGCGATGATCCTGACCTTGCTGCCGGTGTATTGCCTGCGCCAGGGCTTCAGCGCTGAAATCGCCCTGGCGATGGTCAGCACCGTGGTGGTCGGCGATGCCTTGTTGCAACTGCCGATTGGTGCGCTGGCGGATCGATTGTCGCGGCGTACGTTGTTTGCCGGTTGCGCAGTCATCCTGATGCTCTCGAGCCTGGCGATTCCACTGTTGCTCGAGACTTTGCTGATCTGGCCGTTGTGGGTGCTGTTCGGTGCCAGTGCCGGCGGCTTGTTTACCTTGTCGCTGATTCTGATCGGCGAACGCTACCGTGACGATGCGCTGGTGCGAGCCAACGCTCACATTGCGCAATTGTGGGGTATCGGTTGTCTGATCGGCCCATTGGCGGCCGGTGCCGGCAGTCAATGGATCAGTGGGCACGCCTTGCCGTTGCTGATGGCGGCGGGGGCGCTCGGGCTGGTGATCCTGTTGCTGCGCCAAGGGGCGTTTGGCACTGCGCAACCAGCGTAATGTGTAGCAGCTGCCGAAGGCTGCGTTCGGCTGCGCAGCAGACGCAAACCCTGTAGTCACGGTTAAACTGCAAGACCGCGATATCCGCATTTACGACTGCTGCGCAGCCGAACGCCGGCTGCGCCAGCTGCTACGGATCGTGTGATGGCGCGGAGGGGATGTAGTGCTTAGAGCATCCGCTCCAGTCCCACCGATTTGCTGAGCCAGGCGTTGAAATGTCGCCACCAGCTCCCCGGCTCTCGGGTCAAGGTGTGTGGCTGGCTGTTGTCTTCAGTGACCCACACCATCCGGCCGTTCTCTAGCCGGGCCTCGTAACTCAGGGCCGGTGACATACCTCGCAGGGCCAGTTCGCGAACCTGTTCGGCGAGTTCCGGGCTGTCCACCAACACCCCGACTTCGGTGTTCCAGAGCACCGAGCGCGGATCGAAATTGAACGAGCCGATGAACGCCTTTTGCCGGTCAAAGATCATCGCCTTGCTGTGCAGGCTGGAATCAGAGCTACGGGAGGCGGCGCTGTGGAACAGGTTCGGACCACTGCCTCCATGCTCGCCGGGTTGACGGCGCAGCTCGAACAGCTTCACGCCATGTTCCAGCAACGCCTTGCGGTAAGGCGCGTAGCCACCGTGTACAGCCGGCACGTCGGTGGCGTCCAGGGAGTTGGTCAGCAAGCTGACGGAAACCCCGGCATCCGCGCGTCCCGTCAGGTAGATCAGCCCCGTCTGGCCTGGGACGAAATAGGCCGAGATCATGATCAGCTMGTTACTGACGCCTTGTAGTTCGGGTGCCAGTTGGGTGGTCAGCAGCAGTTGCGGATCCGGCTCGTCCTTGGCCAGCACCTTGCTGGGTGCGTCCCACAATGCCTGGTTCCAGGCCCAGATCAATTCGCGCCGCCAGATATCCAAGTGTGGATGGGTCTGGTAAATCTTCAGTTGCTGGTACAGCGCATGGTTCTGTTGTCGGGTGCCTTCCAG
This sequence comes from Pseudomonas sp. 05T35, assembly GCF_056396605.1. Taxonomy (NCBI): domain Bacteria; kingdom Pseudomonadati; phylum Pseudomonadota; class Gammaproteobacteria; order Pseudomonadales; family Pseudomonadaceae; genus Pseudomonas; species Pseudomonas sp. 05T35. The sequence goes on along the minus strand of NZ_JBFTLU010000202.1, from coordinate 660 downwards.
CGACTCTTTCAGCCGCAATCGGGTGTTGGCCAGATCCTTTGCCGTGGGTTTGCTCGAGATAAACTCATCGATCGGTTTGCTCAGGGCGCTGTTCCAGTACTGGTCAAAACTGTGCCCGAGCTGCTCGGCCACCGGACCGATGCCGAGCATGTCGATGTCGGTGAAATTCAGGTCGGGTTCGGCATCGAAGTACTCGTCGCCCAGATTACGGCCACCGACAATGGCTGCGCTGTTGTCCGCCAGCCACAGCTTGTTGTGCATGCGCCGATGCTGAAGTGACAGGTTGAACAGCCGCCCCATGGTGCGGGTCAGCCCGGTGCTGCGGCCCAGGTGCAGCGGGTTGAACAGGCGAATATGAATCTGCGGATGCGCAGCAAGGGTGGCGATGATCTGGTCCAGGCCATCGCTGGTGGTGTCATCGAGCAGAATGCGTATGCGCACGCCGCGGTCGGCAGCCTTGAGCAGCTCTGCCGCCAGCAATCGTGTGCTGACACCGTCGTGGACGATGTAGTACTGCARGTCGAGGCTGCTTTGTGCATTGCGAATCAGCTCGGCACGCGCCATGAAGGCCTCACTGCTGTTGGACAGAAGGCGGAAACCGGAACGGCCCTGATACGCCGCAGCCTGTGCCTGGATCGAACGCCCGAAGGAGGAGTCCAC
>NZ_JBFTLU010000201.1:0-7750 GCF_056396605.1 Pseudomonas sp. 05T35 | reverse complement strand
GTGTGGACACTGCCGGTGTCGCCGAAGTACTTCTCGCCGCCCTTCAGGTAATGCATTTTCAGCTGCACGTTCATCGGGTGCGGGGTCCAGCCGAGGAAGGTCACGAACTTCTGCTTTTTAACCGCGCGGGACACTTCGGCGAGCATCGCCTGTTCGCTGGATTCGATCAGCTTCCATTGGCCGAGGTCGAAATCGTTCTTCTTGATGATCTCTTGCAGCGAGATGTTCGCCGGTGCGCCGGAGCCGATGCCGTAGATCTTCTTGTCGAACTTGTCGGCGTATTTGTTCAAGTCGGCAAAGTTATGCACGCCGGCGTCCCACACGTAGTCCGGTACCGCCRGGGTGAACTCGGTGCCATCAAGGTTCTTCGACAGTTGGGTGACATCGCCATTGGCCACGAACTTGTCGTAGAAGCCCTGCTGCGCCGGCATCCAGTTACCCAGGAACACATCGACCTGGCCGTCCTTGAGCCCGCCAAAGGTGATCGGCACCGCCAAGGTGTCGACCTTGGCCTTGTAGCCCATGCCGTCCAGCAGGAAACCGGTGATAGCGTTGGTCGCGGCAATGTCGCTCCAGCCGGGGTCCGCCATTTTCACCGTGTCGCAACTCTGCTCGGCGTAGGCCGAAACGCTGCTCAAGGCCAGCAGCCCCGCCGTCAGTACTGTGGATAACTTTTGCATGTTCTTCCCCTTACGTTATTGGTTTTGGCAGGGTTGTGGATAACGTGCTTTGCGCTCCAGATCATCGAGGTCGATGTGGTTGCGCATGTATTGCTGGCTGGCGTCCACCAGCGGCTGGTGATCCCAGCTCTTCAGCTTGCCGAGGGTCAGCGCCTGGGCGACGAAACGTCGTCGACGCTGGCTGGCAAGCACCTGTTGGTGGATTTCCGGGATATTCCATTTAGCCCGTGCTTCGGCGAGAAAATCGTCGAACAACTGACGATGTTGCGTGGATTGGCTGAGTTCCTCCTGTTCATGCGGGTCGTTGTGCACGTCGAAGAGCAGGCACGGGTCGTCTTCGCTGTAGATGAATTTGTACGCGCCACGGCGGATCATCATCAGTGGACTGATGGTGCCTTCGGCCATGTATTCACCAAACACTTCGTCGTGTCCGCCCTGCCCTTGCAGGTGCGGCACCAGCGAGCGACCGTCCAGTGGCAAGCCGGGTTCCAACGTGCCTCCGGCCAGTTCCACCAGGGTCGGCAGCAGGTCGGCGGTGGACACCGCAGCGCCGACTCGCCCAGCGGCGAACTGCCCCGGTGCGCTGACCAGCAGCGGCACGCGGGCGGCCATTTCGAACCAGTGCATTTTGTACCAGAGCCCACGCTCGCCGAGCATGTCGCCGTGGTCGCCGGAGAAGACGATGATGGTGTCGTCGATCAGCCCCGTATCCTCGAGGGTTTGCAGAAGTTTGCCGACGTTGCTGTCGATATAGCTGCACGCGCCGAAATAGGCGCGCCGCGCATCGCGAATCTTATCCACAGGCAGCGGCTTGTCCCACAGGTCGTACACTTTGAGCAGACGCTGGGAGTGCGGATCGAGATCGGTTTGCGCAGGCGTTTCCGGCAACGGGATGTCTTGGTCGTCGTACAGATCCCAAAAGGCCTTGGGAATGGTGTACGGATCGTGTGGGTGAGTCATCGACACGGTCAGGCAAAACGGCTGGTCACCCTCTTCGCGGATGTGATCGAACAGGTACTGCTGGGCCTTGAACACTACCTCTTCGTCGAAATCCAGCTGATTGGTGCGCACGCAGGGCCCGGCCTGCAGCACCGAGGACATGTTGTGATACCAGCTCGGGCGTACGTCCGGTTCATCCCAGTTCACTGCCCAACCGTAGTCAGCCGGGTAGATGTCGCTGGTTAGGCGTTCTTCGTAGCCATGCAACTGATCCGGACCACAGAAATGCATCTTGCCGGACAGCGCAGTTCGGTAGCCGAGGCGTCGCAGGTAGTGGGCATAGGTCGGCACGTCTGCCGGAAAATCCGCCGCGTTGTCGTAGGCGCCGATCTTGCTTGGCAACTGGCCGCTGACCAGGGTGAAACGCGAAGGGGCGCACAATGGGCTGTTGCAATACGCGGCGTCGAACACCACGCCTTGCGCGGCCAGGCGGCTCAGGTTGGGCAGCTTGATCGGCGATGAACCGTAGAATGGCAGCAGGGGCGCGGCCATTTGATCGGCCATGATGAAAAGAATGTTCTYGCGCTTCATGAGATCGCGGCATTCCATAGTGAGCAGTTATGCGAAAGTGCTGTGATCGAGGATGTAGCCCACACACTTCGCGGTAAAGCCCACGCCCGGCAATGACTAGGATAAGCACAGCTTATGTATGACGCCCTTGGTGATTTGTCCCTGGACCTGTTCCGCGCCTTTGAGGCCGCTGCACGTCACCGCAGCTTCACTGCTGCGGCGGTGGAGCTCGGCACCACGCAGCCCGCCGTCAGCCAGCAGCTCAAACGGCTGGAGGAGCAACTTGGCACGCGGCTGTTCGACCGCATCTACCGTGGCATCGAGCTGACTGAAGCCGGAGCGATTCTGTTCGAGCAGGTGCAGGCCGGTTTGCAGAGCATCGACGCCGGGCTGAATGCGATCAGCGCCCAGCATCAGCACGAGGTGTTGCAGGTGGCCACCGACTTCGCCTTCGCCGCGTATTGGCTGATGCCGCGTCTGCACCGCTTCCACCAAGCCAATCCGCAGGTGGACGTCAGCCTGGTCACCAGCGAACGCAGCCACAACATGCTGCGCACTGACATCGACGTGGCTGTGCTGTTTGGTGATGGGCGTTTCAAGCAGGGCGAAAGTCATTGGCTGTTCAGCGAAGAAGTGTTCCCGGTGTGCAGCCCGCTGCTGCTCAAAGACCGCGTGGTGCCCCTACCCGCCCATGCTTTGCAGGAATTACCGCTGCTGCATTTACGCGGCGAAAACAGCAGCCACTGGTTCGACTGGAGCGGCGTGTTCCGCACCTTGGGCATCGCGACCCCACCGGCACCGGGGCAACTGCGTTTCGACAACTACACACTGTTGATTCAAGCAGCGATTGGCGGTCAGGGCGTGGCGATTGGTTGGCGGCACCTTGTGGATAACTTGCTGGCGCAAGGCTTGTTGTGCCGGCCGATTGCCGAGACGGCGATATCGAGCTTCGGCTATTACGTGGTCTTGCCCCAACGCAAACGCCGCAGCGCGCTGATCCAGCAGTTCGTCGACTGGCTGATGACCGAACAGGCCAGCAGCGCGGAGTCGCTGAGAGGTTTGGCGCTGCCATCGATTGCGGTGTAGCGTTGCGGGTGAGGAATGAATCCCGAGACACGAGAACGCTATGCAACGGATCAAGGGCTATCACGCCCATGTGTACTTTGACGCGAACACCATCGATCAGGCGCGGGCCCTGTGTGAGCAGGCTGCGCAGCTGTTTCCGCTGAAGATGGGCCGGGTGCACGAACGGCTGGTCGGTCCACACCCCGACTGGAGTTGCCAGCTGGCCTTCGCACCGGAACTGCTCGGCGAAGTGCTGCCGTGGCTGGCGCTTAATCGCAAAGGTTTGGTGGTATTTGTGCACCCGGATACGGGCGACGACCTGGCGGACCACACCGACCATGCGATCTGGATGGGTGCGGTTCGGCCACTGGATTTGTCGATTTTTTGAGCAGGTTTGAGAGCTGGGTGGCCTGTCAGGGCCTCATCGCGAGCAGGCTCGCTCCCACAGAGGAACGCATTTCAATGTGGGAGCGAGCCTGCTCGCGATGGCGGTGGTTCGGACTACACAAAACCCTGATCAACACTCAATACAACACACCTTCCAGCACCTCATAAACCACCCCGGTGCCTATGGCGATCAGCACGATGTCGCCGCCCATGCGTCGCCATTCGTAACCTGGGTAATACGGCAAGCGTTCGAGGGCCCGGCTGTCCAGGCGTTCGCCGTAGTAGCCGCGCGGCAAAGGTTGGCCTCTGACCCAGCGAACGCCTGGCGGTGGTGGCGCACCGCGTACGAAATACCCGTGGTTGACGCGGATCACCTCGCGCACCGGACCGAAGTCCTGAGGTGGCCGTCTGTATTCAGGACGGTGATCGCGGTGATCATCGCCGCGATGCTCATACCGCGGGCCGCCGCGATCATGATCGTCACGTTCATCGGCGCTTACGTGGAGCAAGGGTGTGGCGCCGAGCATCAATACACCCAGGCTGGCGATCAAGCGTTTGGGCATTTTCATTTGGGTCTTCCTCAGAGCATCCACAGCAAAAAAAGGGGCTCAGAACTCGGTTCCAAACCCCTGGGTCTTGCTATTTAGTCTGCGGTGCCGGGCACTTAATTCCTCTGTATCAGGAACTTTACTCTTAGCTGACGCGGGCTTTACGCACACCTTCGGACAACGCCGAGCACAGGCCGAGTACGCCGTCGATGGCCTGCTCGGGGGTGGTCGCGTTAGCGATGTGGTCGATCAGCGCTGAACCTACCACCACGCCGTCTGCCAGACGGGCGATGGACGCCGCTTGCTCCGGTGTGCGGATGCCGAACCCGATGCTGATCGGCAAGTCGGTGTGGCGACGCAAGCGGGCCACGGCTTCTTCGACGTGTTCCAGGGTCGCTGCGCCAGCACCGGTCACACCGGCCACCGAAACGTAGTACACAAAACCGGAACTGCCATTGAGTACCGTCGGCAGGCGTGCGTCGTCGGTGGTCGGTGTGGTCAGGCGGATGAAGTCGATGCCAGCCGCTTGCGCCGGGTCGCACAGCTCGGCGTTATGTTCTGGTGGCATGTCGACCACGATCAGGCCATCGACACCGGCTTCCTTGGCATCGCTGATGAAACGCGGTACGCCGTAGTAGTGGATCGGGTTGAAGTAACCCATCAGCACCAGCGGCGTGTGGTTGTTGTCTTTGCGGAACTCGCGAACCATTTGCAGGGTTTTCGCCAGGTTCTGCTTGGCGCCAAGGGCGCGGATGTTGGCGAGCTGGATTGCCGGGCCGTCGGCCATCGGATCGGTGAAGGGCATGCCCAGTTCGATCACATCGGCGCCCGCCGCTGGCAAACCTTTGAGGATCGCCAGCGAGGTGTCATAGCTCGGGTCGCCGGCAGTGACGAAGGTCACCAGGGCGGCGCGGTTCTGTTCTTTGAGTTCGGCGAAGCGCGTTTGCAGGCGGCTCATCAGTGTTTCTCCTGCTGGGACTGATCCATATGGTGCATCACGGTTTGCATGTCTTTGTCGCCACGGCCGGACAGGTTGACCACCATCAGGTGATCTTTCGGCAGGGTCGGTGCGCGTTTGAACACTTCGGCCAGGGCGTGGGCGCTTTCCAGTGCAGGAATAATCCCTTCCAGGCGGCAGCATTTGTGGAAGGCGTCCAAGGCTTCGTGGTCAGTCACCGAGGTGTACTGGACGCGGCCGATGTCATGCAACCAGGCGTGTTCCGGACCGATGCCCGGATAGTCGAGGCCGGCGGAGATCGAGTGAGCATCGATGATCTGGCCATCGTCGTCCTGCAGCAGGAAGGTCCGGTTGCCGTGCAGCACGCCCGGTACGCCGCCGTTCAGGCTGGCCGCATGTTTGCCGGTTTCGATGCCATGACCTGCCGCTTCAACGCCGATGATTTCGACGCTTTTGTCATCGAGGAACGGGTGGAACAGGCCCATGGCGTTGGAACCACCACCGATGCACGCCACCAGGCTGTCCGGCAGGCGACCTTCCTTGGCTTGCAGTTGTTCGCGGGTTTCCTTGCCGATCACCGCCTGGAAGTCGCGGACCATCGCCGGATAAGGGTGCGGGCCGGCCACGGTGCCGATCAGGTAGAAGGTGCTGTCGACGTTGGTCACCCAGTCACGCAGGGCTTCGTTCATCGCGTCTTTCAGAGTGCCGGTGCCGGCGACCACGGGGATCACTTCGGCGCCCAGCAGTTTCATGCGGAACACGTTGGCCTGTTGGCGCTCGATGTCGGTGGTGCCCATGTAGATCACGCAATCGAGGCCAAAGCGCGCGGCCACGGTGGCAGTCGCCACGCCGTGCATGCCGGCGCCGGTCTCGGCGATGATGCGTTTTTTGCCCATGCGCCGCGCCAGCAGGATCTGGCCGATGCRGTTGTTGATCTTGTGCGCGCCGGTGTGGTTCAGCTCTTCGCGCTTGAGGTAGATCTTCGCGCCGCCGCAGAACTCGGTCAGGCGCTCGGCGAAGTACAGCGGGCTTGGACGGCCGACGTAGTCGCGCTGGAAGTAGGCCAGTTCTTCTTTGAACGCCGGATCATCCTTGGCCGCTTCGTATTCGCGGGCCAGGTCGAGGATCAACGGCATCAGGGTCTCGGCAACGTAGCGGCCGCCGAACGCGCCAAACAGGCCGTTGGCATCAGGGCCGTTGCGCAGATTAGTCTGGGTCATGGGGCGCTCCAGTTGAATGTCAAAAAGTTAATTCGTAGCAGGGCAATGGCGTTCACTCTACCCCTGRCGTCCCGGGCTGAAAACCGATAAGATCGCCGTAACCTGTCAGGAAAACTCACAGATATCATGAGCCACGACCTTCCCCCACTGAACGCCTTGCGCGCCTTCGAGGCCACTGCCCGCTTGAACAGCGTCAGTCAGGCTGCGGAGCAACTGCACGTGACTCACGGTGCGGTCAGTCGACAGCTGAAAGTGCTGGAGGAGCATCTGGGGATGAGCCTGTTCGTCAAGGATGGGCGCGGCTTGAAACTCACAGATGCCGGTGTGCGCTTACGCGATGCCAGCAGCGAGGCCTTCGAGCGTTTGCGCACCGTGTGCGGTGAGCTGACGCAAGGTCACGCCGACGCGCCGTTCGTGCTCGGCTGCTCTGGCAGTTTGCTGGCGCGCTGGTTCATTCCACGTCTGGGCAGGTTGAATGCCGACCTGCCGGACTTGCGTTTGCACCTGTCGGCGGGTGAAGGCGATCTTGACCCACGGCGGCCGGGGCTCGATGCCTTGCTGGTGTTTGCCGAGCCGCCGTGGCCTGCGGACATGCAGGTTTATGAATTGGCCAGCGAGCGCATAGGTCCGGTGCTCAGCCCACGTTTTGCCGGTTACGACAGCCTGCGCCAGGCACCAGCCGCTGCGCTGCTCAACCAATCCTTGTTGCACACCACGTCACGCCCGCAAGCCTGGCCCAGTTGGGCGCAGCGCAACGGTCTCGACGCCAAAGCGCTGAAGTTCGGGCAGGGTTTCGAACATTTGTATTATTTGCTGGAGGCGGCGGTGGCCGGGCTGGGCGTGGCGATTGCCCCTGAGCCGCTGGTGGCCGAGGACTTGAAGGCCGGTCGCCTGGTTGCGCCGTGGGGTTTCAGTGAAACCCCGGCGCAACTGGCACTGTGGCTACCCAAGCGCGCCGCAGACGGGCGCGCTCGGCAGTTGGCGCAGTGGTTGAAAAACGAGCTGCGCCAGCCTTAATGGCCGCGTTTGTATAGCAGATATGCGGCCAGCAAACCCAAGGCACCGACCGCGACGCTGGTGGTAGTCCATGGGTGTTCCTGGGCGTAATCGCGGGTGGCGATCCCGGTTTCGCGAGTTTTGACTTTGACTTCTTCGTACGCATCGCTGAGCAGGTGGCGCGAGTGTTTCAGCGCGTTCTCGGCGTTGCTTTTGAGAGCCTTGAGGGTTTTCAGCGACTCGTCCGAGGCATCGTTCTTCAAGCTTTCCAGCGACTTGAGCAGACTCTCGATCTCGGCTTCCATGCTTTGCAATGAGGCTTTACGCAACGAGGTGTTGGYCATGGTGATTCTCCTTCATTGATTGAGTGCGTGTGTTGGTTGGGAC
>NZ_JBFTLU010000200.1:0-8873 GCF_056396605.1 Pseudomonas sp. 05T35 | reverse complement strand
CTGTTTGTAGTGCGCGCTGGAGTTCTTGTGCAGGCGACGACCGAGGGCATCGTAGGCGTAGTCCACCGCCAGGCGAGCATCGTCGAAATGCACCAGACGGTCGAACAGGTCCCATTGCATCCGACTGTAGCTGCCGTTGTGCCAGCGCTGAATCTGGTTGCCGCGCTCGTCGTACTCGTAATGAGTGCCAGCGTATTCGCGCAAGAGGTTGTCGAGCAGTTTGCTGCGCGGCGAGTCCTGATCCAACGGTCGGCGGATTTCTGCAGTCTTGTCGTCGAGCAGGTTGCTGGCCGGGTCGAAGGCAAAGGTTTCCACGCCGAGGCGGCTGGTGGCGCTGAGCAGTCGGCCGACCGGATGATTTGCTCTAAAGCTAGAGGAGCGTCAGCTAATCACAGCCCCCTTTGGACCGCTGGCTATCAGACTGGCACCACAGGCGGTTTTCATGCCATCTAGTGCCACAGCAATTCCACCGACCGTGTAGGTGCTGCTGCCCTCAGCGATGGGAAAAATGCCTTTGCACAATGGGCAGCTGACCTGGTGGCCGACACCGGCTATGGGTTTGCCGTTGAGGTCGGTTTGAGAGAAAGCTTCAAGCACCACGCCTCCGTGAGAGGTTGAGTCGCCCATGCGGATGATATCTTTCATGTTTTGTTTCCTCCGTCGTATTTGAGCGCACTGCCAAGTGAACCTCCTCCCAGGGTAAATTCGGATTACTTCGATAAGGCAAGGACAGTCCCCCCCTAATTTAAGTACTTATGAACTCGGATGGTTTATCAACCATGACCCACTCCGCTGACTCGCCCGCAATAGAACTAAACTCGTCGAAGAAAAAATCTAGGCTGCTTGAAAAAACATCAAATGCACCATATCCGTACTCGCCTGAAATTTTCGCAATCGCCACATAATGACAGGTATTTTTTAGAAGCTCATATACGTCCAAACTTATTGAAAAGCCATCACTCAGCAAAAAGCCAGTTAGCATAGCAGGCTCGGGTTTTTCGACACCTCGATACCTCGATAGCACTGCATATCTTTTGATATCCTTTTCGTATTGCCTATGCGCACTGACTGCCTCTTCGAACTCCCCTCCCTTATCTCTAAACATAAACAGAGGCATATAATTTAGTTCTTTTGTCGAGGGCGACTGAAGCTTTCCGTCAATATCAACGTAATAGCAACTGGAAACCAGCGATTTGATCGCAGCGCAGCCTTGAGAGGTTTTATCGAACCCAACAGAACCTTTTTTATCAACAGAAGCTAACAAAGCAAAGTCATCATTATTCTCCGCAGGAATTTTATTAATGCGCTCGCTTGACGCCTTTTTAAATTCGTCGAATTTTGATCGATAACATAAAATCCTGTAGTGCTTCACGCTACATCGCTCCTGGATAAGTGAATACTTTTGCTTCTCCCTTTTTGTTCTTCGCATGAACATGAGGGGTGCTGTGATGGTCTGGGTGCCCCTCTCCAACCATATGAGGATGGCCATCCGGATGATCAAATACCTCTGATCCGTCGTAACCGCGCCGTCCCAGCGTTTTGACGCCACGCTTTTTCAGGCAAGCACAAAAACGTCCCTCGCTGTCTCCGTTCAGTTCTTGCGCGGCAATATCTTGGCCGCCTCTTCCCACTCTTGGAACCTGAGCGTGTTGCTGCGCTTTCCTCATTGCACTAGCGCGGCTATTCGTAGCAATAACAGTATCCAACCCCAATGGATCAATCCACTCCACCGGGTTCGGTGCATACCTGTAAAGGTTCAGCCCCCCTTCATAGCGTATCGGATCCTGCGAAATGAACCGCCCAACCCTTGGATCATAATACCGGTATCGGTTGTAATGCAGCCCCGTCTCATGATCGTGATACTGCCCCTGGAACCGGATCGGGTTGGTCAGGCCATGCTGCTGCGCCAACGCCGAGCGTTGTTCGCGCACTTCGCCCCAGGCCTTGTACTGCGCACTCCAGGCTATGTCGCCATTGTGGTCGGTCAGTTCCTGTGGCGTGCCCAAATGGTCGCATTGATACCAAGCCAACATATCGAACGGCTGCGCAATCGGCTTGTGATTCCACAACGGATCGTCGTCGAGGCTGTAGTCGCCGCTGTAGTCCGGCTGGCCTAACAGAATGATCGGTTTATGCCGCAAGGCCTGGGCCACCGGAACGAAGGAGCCGGGCTCGAAGACGTAGTGCACCGTTCTGCCGGCGCCACCATCGGCCTGAGCCGGGCTGCTTTCCCAGGCCAGGTTGTCGCCATCCCAGCCATACAAGGTAAAGCCGCAACCGAGTTCACGTTGTCTGCGCGCATGTTCATTGCGATTCCATAAAGAACCGGCTTCCGGACGCTGTTTGTAGTGCGCGCTGGAGTTCTTGTGCAGGCGACGACCGAGGGCATCGTAGGCGTAGTCCACCGCCAGGCGAGCATCGTCGAAATGCACCAGACGGTCGAACAGGTCCCATTGCATCCGGCTGTAGCTGCCGTTGTGCCAGCGCTGAATCTGGTTGCCGCGTTCGTCGTACTCGTAATGAGTGCCAGCGTATTCGCGCAAGAGGTTGTCGAGCAGTTTGCTGCGCGGCGAGTCCTGATCCAACGGTCGGCGGATTTCTGCAGTCTTGTCATCCAGCAGGTTGCTGGCCGGGTCAAAGGCGAAGGTTTCCACGCCGAGGCGGCTGGTGGCGCTGAGCAGTCGGCCGACCGGATCGTAACGGTAGGCCAATGGACCACGGCGGCTATCGTTGATATCGGTCAGTTGGCCAGCGGCATCGTATTTGTATTCACGTTTGAGCAGCGTGGACTTGTCGTCACTGCGTCCCAGCAGTTGCTCTTGCAGACGTCCGGCCGGGTCCCACTTCTGGGTTTGCAGCAAGCGGTTACCCTGATGGCGGGCGACTTCGCGGTGCAGATCATCGCGCTCATAACCGATCAGCTCATGCTCATCCAGACGCAGGCCGAGCAAATGGCCGCTGCCGTAGGTCAGCCAGCTGACGCGGTGGCCGTCCGGGCGCACGGTGGCAACGCGCTGATTGAGCACGTCGTACTCGTGTTGCCAGACCGCAACCAGTGGTTTTTCCAGGCCCAGGTAATGCTGATGTTCACGCAGCAGGTTGCCGGCCGGATCGTGGAACCATTGCAGACGGCTGTCGGCGTTGTTGGCCAGGATCAGGTTGCCGTTGCCATCGTAGGCGAAGGTTTCGCTTTGCGACTGCTCGCCCAGCGTGGCGCGGCGTTCGGTCAAGCGGCCCATCGGGTCGAAGCTCAAGGCGATGCTGCGTTCACCGTTGAGCGTTCTGGCCAAGCGACCGCTTTCGGGGTCGTACTGATAACGGGTGGTACGGCCATCGAAGCCGGTTTCTTCCAGCAGCCGACCCACCGGGTCGTAGAGAAAGTGTGCGCGTCGCTCGTTTTCGTTTTCCAGCGCGACCAATCGACCGAGGCGGTCCCAGCGGTAGCGCAGGGTTTGTTCGGCGGCATCGACCCGTTCGGCGATAAAGCCCGCAGCGGTGTAGCTCCAGGTGGTGCAGCGATCCAGGCCATCGACGTGGGCCAGCAAACGGCCCTCGGCATCGCGCTCGAAACGCTCCTCGGTCTTGTCCGGATGTTTGATCAGCGCCAGTTGTCCGGCCTTGTATTGGTACTCGGTACTTTGTCCCGCCGCGTCAGTGAAGCAGATCATCTGCCCCAGTTCGTTGTATTCCCAGGCGCTGGTCTTGCCCGAGCAATCGACGTACTCGACCAGTTGCCCGGCGTCGTTGTAGTCGAGAGTCTTTTCGTTGCCGTTGGCGTCCTTGATCGCGGTGGGCTGGCCGGACTTGTTGTAGGCGTATTCGGTTTTGTTACCCAGCGGGTCGAGCGCTTCGACCAGATTGCCTTGGTCGTCATAGGCGCGCTGCCACTGACCGCCCTCGGCGTCGCTGATCTTGATCAGCATGTCCTGATCGTCGTAGGCGTAATGCATCACCGTGTGATCGGCGCGGATGTGCTTAAGCAGATTGCCGCGTTCATCGTAACTGTAGCGATCCGTGCTGCCGTCGGCATGAACATGACGCACTACGTTTTTCGCGTCATCGCGGAAGAACCATTCCGAGCGTTCGTCGGCGTAGCGGATGCGGTAGGTGTAGCCAAGAATGTCGTAGTAGTGCCAAGTCTCGTTGCCGAGTGCGTCGGTGRCATACGTCAGACGAATATTTTCATCCCATTCCAGACGCGTGTCGAAACTGCCGTCGTCGGCCCATTCGCGCACGGCTTTGGCTTTGGCGCCCTGGCCGTCCCACTCCAGATTCATGCCGCGACCGGTGCGATCGGTGTAACGGGTGATCAGGTGATGCTGGTAGTGATACGACCAAACTGCGCCGTTCTCGTCTTGCGCCTGAATCAGGTCGCTATACGCGTCGTACTGGTAGGCACAGAGTTGTCGCAGTGGAGCACCGTCAACGATTTGCCAGAGGCCTGTCAGTCGGCCGTGATCGTCGATCAGCGTGCCGAGGTGCAGATGGACCTTGCTGATGTCGTTTTCCTGATAGGTGATCAGGTCCGAGAGCACCGATTGTTCGCCGTGCCGATGCTCGTAATGCAGCATGATCCCGGCGCCGTTGCGCAGCGAGATGTTGGTCAGCACATAACGCTGGCCACGGCGGACGTAGGTTTCCTTGCGTTCGAAACCACGGCACAGCAATAGCTGATCTTCGCTGGCACGAACGAGGGTGATGTTTTCGATGGCGTCGTAGTGAAACAGACCGACTTTGGGCAGTGGATAGCTGTGGTCACGGCCGTCGGCGCCGTAGAAGGTCAGGCCATCATCCACGCAGTCGAAACGTGTGGTGAACTCGCTGATCCAGCGGGCGCCGAGTTCGCTCTGATCGTAGGCGTCGAGGCGTGAGTTGTAAGTGCGTGTCCATTCGATCGGGAATGGGCCGGGCAGGCTGAAATCGGTATGGCTGAGGCTTTCCGAACCCAAGGCGAAATTGATGCTGAAGTCCGTGCTGCATTCACAGGGACCTTTCTTCGGATTGGGCGCTTTTTTCGCTGGAGCTTGCTTTTGGTTAACACCCAACTGGCCCTCTGAAGCCGTGTGCGTGGCCTGACTGGTCTTCTCCGTATGGACCGCGGTGCTCTGGCCATGGGCATTGCGCTTGCGCCACAGTGTGACGGCGCTGGAGAGGATCAGCAGCAGCCAGCCGATGGAGTTCTGCACCGATTCATCGTCGAGTTTGCTCAGTTGGGTGCGTAGCTCCGGGCCCATCGCGCGCAGTTTCGCGGTTTCGGTGGCAACCTTTTTTTTGATTTCGTCGGGTAGAAGATGATCGGCTGCCCCGTTGGCGAGACCCTTGCCGGCAGCTTTATAAGCACTGGCGGCGGCCCCGAAAATGTTGCCAATCGCCGCGAGAGGATCGTTCAGTAACTGGTCACCCGCAGCGCTGATTTGTTGACTGGCAGCCTGGGCATCCCCCTTTGCGTCGAGCTTACCGTTGGCGACCGTTTCGAGGCCTTTGGCGATCTCGCTGATGACGTCTTCGCCCAGCTTGCCGGCGTCGGCGAGAATACCGGGCAACTTGCCTTTGGCCTGTTCAACGAAGTCGTCGAGGGTGCCCATGATAGAGGCGTTCAGATGCCCGACCAGCACCTCGATCACGGATGCACTGAGCAGCATTTTGCTGGTAGCCCTCATCTCTTGGCGTACCAGAAACAGGGTCGGGCGCAGGGTCATGCGCGCCGCCGCCATTGCCGGTGGCAGTGGCAACACACCGATCAGGTTGATGCCCAGACTGGCCCAGGCAAGCAAGTCACGTTTCTGCGCGTTGGACAGGGTAACGATGTCRCCCAGCGCGTCGACTAGCGCCATGATGTTGCCCACCACCGGCAACGCACCGGCGACATTCTTGATCCGGTCGAGGGTGACGACGCCACCGCTGGCGGATTGCAGCCAGGCGTCGAATACCGCCGCACTGCTGGCAACGTCCTGGATGTCGATGGCGCTCAGTGGAACGATGGCGACCTGAGGTTCACGTTTTACAATTTCAGTGGTCATGACAGCATCTCACCCGCCAACAGGCCCGGGGTTTTAAAGGAGGTCTTGGGAGGGGTTACCGCCGGCAGACTCGGCAGCTTGCCGCTCTTGCTCGCCGCACCGAGAATGCTCGACGCACTAGGCATGGCGGCGCTGGCCAGCTTGGGCAATCCGGCCGCGCCGCCCTGCAGCGCGCCTTGGACTTGCTGCGCCGTTTGCATCGCGCCCTGCGCGCTCTGCATCGCACTCATCCCGGTCTGCGCCAGATTCTTGCCCTTCTCCAGCACGTCCCAGTTCTTGCTCGGCAGTACCTGCGCGACCATCGATTGCACCTGGCTTGGAATGTCCTCGGCACTCGGCGGTGTTAACGGCCACTCCGGCTTGCCGATGTAACTGCCATCGCTCCAGGTGTTCGCCGGGTCCTTGCCGAACAGCACGCGCGCCGGCCCCGGCGCGGCGCCGGAGACCGTCGCAAAACCCTTGCCGTCGAGCGTGCCCTTGAGGCTCTTGCCCAACGCATCGATCACTTCGAAGTCGCCACCCTTGATGCCTTGGCTCCCGGCGTACTGGTTGAACAGTTCGAGGTTGCCTTTGCCCGGCTTCGGCGGTTCGGGGAACGCGCCGGCCAGACTCTTCGCTCCGGTGTAGGCAAAGTTGGCTGCATGAGCGGTATACGGCCCGGTGGTGACGTGGGTAATGCCACCGGCGTTGTAGGTGGTGGCGCTGCCGCCGCCCTGGATCACCAGTTCGGTCTTGGCGGTGATGGTGATGCGATCCGCGTTGGCGGTGATGTTGAGTTTGGCCAGCAGGTTGATGCTGTCCTTCAACGCGCGCACGTCGATGTCGCCGGAGGCCGCGACCAGACGCCAGCCCATGCTCTGCACGAACAGGCGCATGCCGCGACTGGCGCTGGCCAGCAGGCGTTTGCCGATCGACAGGCTGGTGTGACCGGTGCTGCTCAGGGCCAAGTGCTCGCCAGTGGCGATATGGCTGGAGCGCGGGGTAGTTAGCGCGATGCCGGCCGGGCTCGCGAGCACCAGATGCGGTTCGGTGAATTCCGGGAATTCGTTGGCGCTCATGTTCGCCGGACCGCTGCCAAGAATACCTTGATGCTGGCTGTGCAGGGCCTTGGCCACGTCATCCTGATCGCCCGGTTCCTGGGCTTGCAGTTCCTTGGCCTGCATCGCGAAACCGTCCTGCTGATCGGCGGCGGTGGCCAGGCGTTCGGCGGTTTCCGGGAGGTCCTTGTGGTGCTTGGATTCGTTCGGTCGCGGTTCGGTGGTCACCAGCAAACCGGCCGCCGCGCGCACCGCGCCATGACGGTCGGTGCGCAGTTCAAAACCCTCGCCGCGTGGCTGGCCGCCGGACGGGCGTGGATGGGTCAGATAGCCGAGGTTGATCGCACTCGCGCCATGGTCACTGCGGTGCTGGCCTTCGCGGTCCCAGAAGAACTGCACCATCACCCGACCGTACTGGTCGCAGAAGATTTCCTCACCTTCAGGCCCGGTGACCACAGCGCTCTGGGTGCCGAGGACTTTGGGTTTCGGGTGCTCCAGCGGCGGACGGTATGGCACGTTCCACGGGATCGCGCTGAACTGGTTGCGGTAACCCTGGTGGAAATCGTCCTTGAGGTCGGTGACGTCGCTGGTCACCGACTCTTCCAGCACCTGCGGTTGTTTGCCTTCGTGGCGGATTTCGGTGAGCAGCCAGAGGTCGTTCCACGCCGGGTTGGCGTGGTCGGTCAGGGCCAGGAAATGCCCGCTGACCAGCAGCGGCTGATCGCTGCGACCGTCGGCCAGCCGATAGTCGCTGCGATGCCGTTCCAGGTTCCGATTGGCCAGGTGCTTGCCACGCTCGCGGTCGACGAAACGCCCCGGATAATCGTAATCCTCGAGGTCCGGTTGGGCGGCGCTCTTGGCGTCACTTTCCAGTTCGATACGCGGCTTGGTGAAGTCGTAGTCACGGCGGGTGACGCGGCTGGTGCGGGTCGCCAGACGCAGCCCGAAGCGCTTGATCATCGGCGTGTCGGCGACCAGTCCCGTGTCCTGCTGATAGGCCACCGGCGCGAGTTTCGGGAACACCGTCTGGTCGTCGCCGAATACCAACAAATGGCCTTTGGTGCTGTGCTGGAAGTGGTAGTGAATCCCCTCCTCTTCGCACAGGCGCTGGACGAATTGCAGGTCGGATTCGTCGTACTGCACGCAATAAATGCGCTCGGGATACACCGCAACCAGCTGGAACTTGTGATCGCTGGCCAGAATCCCGTGCTCTTCCAGCACCTGGGCGATGATCTGTGGCACGGTCATCTGTTGGAAGATCCGCTGATTCACCCGATGGGCCAGGTAGGCCAGTTGCGGGCGCAGGGAAATCCGATAGCGGGTCAGGCGTTTACCGGCCTCGCCCTGGGCGATGCTGTAGACCAGCCCGTGAATGCCGGTGCCATTTTGTGCAAGCTGTAGAAAAGCCAGTTTGTGCAGCAGGCTTTCGAGGTCGAGGAAGGATCGTTCGCTGACCAGCTCCAGCTCAAATTCGAATGGCGTATTCAGGGCTTCGCGGCCCTTGAAGGCCAGGACCTGAAAGTCCGCCCCTTCGAGGGTCAACGTGAAATGGGGCTGGTTGGCCGGTGAGAACATCCCTGGTTCCTCGTGCAATGCAGCGGCGTCCCTCGACATCCGAGTCGGGTATCAACGAACGCAAAAAAATCTTGAGTGATGCAAACAGCATCGACCAGCAGCGCTGGCCGATGTTTTGAAACGGTCGGCCAGACTTAGCCAGCGACCGGGGAACGCCAGTCATCGGAACCCGAAGTACCGGATACTTCGTGGGTCCAGGTGATTTTGCGGTAGGTGAACTCTACGTCTTCCAAGTGAGTGA
>NZ_JBFTLU010000199.1:0-21873 GCF_056396605.1 Pseudomonas sp. 05T35 | reverse complement strand
CCGCTATCGCGAGCAGGCTCGCTCCCACAGGTTTGAGCCTTAACTGACAGGCATTATGGCGTTTTTTTGAAGTACCGATCAGGCATCGACGCGCTTGCCCTGGAACCTCGCCCGGTAACGCCCCGGACTCTCACCGGTCCACTTCTTGAACGCCCGATGGAACGCGCTGGGCTCCTGAAAACCGATCTGCTCGGCAATCGCGGTGATGCTCGATTGGCTCTGGCGCAGCTGTTCAAAAGCAACACCGCGGCGTACTTCGTCCTTGATCTCCTGAAATGAACAGCCTTCACGCTCCAGTTTTCGGCGAACGGTGCTGGGGCTCAAATGCTGTTCGAGCGCAAACGCCTCCAGGGTCGGCCATTGGCTGTAATGGCTGTTGCGCAAACGCTGATGAACCTGCGATGCCAGGCCATGCTGGTTACGGAAACGAATCACCAGCCACTGCGGCGCACTGCGCAAAAATGCCTTGAGCGAAGCCAGGTCCTGAACCACCGGCAATTGCAGATAACGGCTGTCGAACTCGATCTCGGTGCGCTCGGCGCCGAAGGTCAGGTTGGCGCCCCAGAGCAATGAATCATCATTGAGCGACAAACGCTTATGACGAAAGTCCGCACGATCGATAGGAATGCGTCGCCCGCCCAGCCAGCACAGCAGGCTGATCATCAACACCAGAAATGTCTCTTCACCGAAATGCGCGACGTCGCTGTTTTGCGCCTGAGTCTGCAAGCTGATGACTGCACGCTTGCCACGCACCGTTAACGTGCCGCGAAAATCCCGCAGGAACAGGCCGAAATTGGCCAGGCACTGACGCATGGCTTTTTCCAGCGTCGGTTCCTGGATCAGTGCCCGACAGATCAAGGCGAAACTGCCTGGCGGCATGCCGTGGGAGTCCAGCTGAAAGAACTCGTCGTTCAGCTCACGAATCTGCACCAGCCATAACGCCGCAAAAGCAGTGGCCGGCACCCGTGCCGTAGGCTGATCCATCAGTGCCGGATCGATTCCCACCTGTTCGAGCACCGACCGCAGACGCTGCGGATTTTCTCGCAGGGCATGGATCATTGGATACATGAAATAGACCGCCACCGAATCCGTTTCCCGCATGTGATCGTCTCTCTCCTCGGCATCTGAAAGTGGCAAAAAACGCCATCACCGTTGAACAGTTCCGGCATAGGCCAGCGGCGTTGCTGATTCTAGACTCGTGCCCAACAAAAAAGACCTTTTTCAGGAAAACCACATGAACCCTTCCGATATTTTTGTTGTGAGCGCGGTCCGTTCTGCCATCGGCAGCTTTGGCGGTTCACTCAAGGATGTGCCGCCTATCCAGTTGGCAACCGACGTGTGCCGCGCAGCCATTGAACGATCAGGCCTGGCGCCCGAGCACATCGGTCATGCGGTGATGGGGCATGTGATCCCGACGGAGGCGCGCGACGCCTACATTTCACGGGCCGTGGCGATGAATGCCGGCCTGCCGAAAGAGACCCCGGCCTTCAACGTCAACCGCCTCTGCGGTTCGGGTCTGCAGGCGATTGTCAGTGCCGCGCAAAGTCTGATGCTCGGGGATGCCTCTGCCGTGCTGGCAGGCGGTGTCGAATCCATGAGCCGTGGTGCCTACTTGTTGCCACAGGCGCGCTGGGGTGCACGAATGGGTGACATTCAGGGCATCGACTACATGCTCGGCGTGCTGCAAGACCCGTTTGCCGGTTTCCACATGGGCATCACCGCAGAAAACATCGCCGAGCACTACGGCATCTCCCGTCAGACCCAGGATCAACTGGCGCTGCTCAGCCAGCAGCGGGCCGCCCGGGCGATTGCCGAAGGGCGTTTTGCCGGGCAGATCGTGCCGATCGAAGTGGCGAGCCGCAAAGGGACGGTTTCGTTTGCCACGGATGAGCATGTACGGGCAGAAGTCAGCTTCGAGCAATTGAGCGGCATGAAACCCGCGTTCAAAAAAGACGGCAGCGTCACCGCCGGCAACGCCTCTGGCCTCAATGATGGCGCTGGCRCGCTGATCATGGCCACCGGGCAACTCGTTCAGGAACAAGGCCTCAAGCCGATGGCCCGGCTGGTGGGTTATGCCCATGCCGGCGTTGAGCCTTCAATGATGGGCCTGGGGCCGATTCCTGCCACCCGCCTGGTGCTCAAGCGCGCGGGCCTGACGGTGGCCGACCTTGATGTGATCGAGTCCAACGAAGCCTTCGCGGCCCAGGCCTGTGCCGTGGCGCAAGAGCTGGGCTTCGATCCCGAGAAGGTCAACCCCAACGGTTCGGGCATCTCGCTGGGCCATCCAGTCGGCGCCACTGGCGCAATCATCGCGACCAAGGCCATCCACGAACTGCATCGGATTCAGGGACGTTATGCCCTGGCGACCATGTGCATTGGCGGCGGCCAAGGCATTGCCGTGTTGTTCGAACGGGTTTGACGGAAAGGACATGACGATGAATCTGCAGAACATTGGCGTCATCGGCGCCGGCACCATGGGCAACGGTATTGCGCAAATCTGCGCACTGGCCGGTTTCAACGTGACCTTGCTGGACATCTCCGACAGCGCCCTGCAAAAAGCGCTGGCGACCGTGGGCAAGAACCTTGACCGGCAGGTCGCCAAGGCGTCGCTGACCGAGGAGCAAAAGCTCGCGGCATTGGACAAGATCCGCACCAGCACCGACTACAGCACCCTGCACAACGCGCAGTTGGTGATCGAGGCCGCGACAGAAAACCTCGAGCTGAAACTGCGGGTGTTGCAACAGATCGCCGCTCAGGCCAGCGTCGACTGCGTGATTGCCTCCAACACCTCATCGTTGTCGATCACCGAGCTTGCCGCCAGCGTCAGTTCGCCGGCGCGTTTCATCGGCCTGCACTTCTTCAACCCGGTGCCGGTCATGGGGTTGATCGAAGTGATTCGCGGCCTGCAAACCAGCGACRCCACGCACACCCTGGCCCTGGAACTGGCGCAACGCCTGGGCAAGACCGCGATCACCGCCGGTAACCGTCCGGGCTTTGTGGTGAACCGGATTCTGGTGCCGATGATCAATGAAGCGATCCTGGTGTTCCAGGAAGGCCTGGCCAGCGCCGAAGACATCGATGCAGGTATGCGCCTGGGCTGCAACCAGCCGATAGGTCCGCTGGCGCTAGCCGACCTGATTGGCCTGGATACCTTGCTGGCGATCATGCAGGCCTTCTACGACGGCTTCAACGACAGCAAGTACCGCCCCGCTCCGCTGCTCAAGGAAATGGTCGCGGCCGGTTATCTGGGGCGCAAGACTGGCCGTGGTTTCCATACCTATGGCTGAGCGTTGCTCACGCTTTGCCGAGAGCCGGGACAAGGCCCTGGAGCTGTTCGCCAGCAAGGGTTTTGGCCAGGTCGGCATGCGCGAGCTGGCAGCGTTCCTGGGGCTTGCCCCAGGCTCGCTGTATCACCATTACCCGAGCAAGCAGCACTTGCTGCTCGACCTCATCGAAGAATTTTATGAGGAACTGCTGGCAACCCTCGGACGCCTCGAGCGACAGCCGCGAGACCTGCGTGACAGCCTGCACGACGTCATCCATGCACACCTGAACCTGCATCGGGAAATGCCCTGGCATTTTCGCCTGGTGGAGCGCGACTGCGGTTGCCTGAACGAGGATCAGCAAGTGCATGTTCGGCAGTTGCAGGAGCATTACGAACGGCAATTGCTGATGATCCTCTGTCCCTCGCGCCGATTCRGTGAACAAGGATTACTGGCTGCCGGGCACACCATTGCCAGCATGCTCAACAGCGCACCCAGCTGGCTGGCGCTGCACCCGCTGGAGGATCGGGAACGCAACGAACTGCTGGAGAACCTGCTGACCGGGGCCATTGCAGGTTTGCTGGCCCATACCTCCGGCGATCTGCCAGTCCTTCAGACAATAGATCCACTCGCGGCGCCTCCGCCCTGGGCACGACTCGGCTAAGCTGAAAGCYCCACCGGAGGATTTTCCAATGTGTGGAAGACTTTCGCAGTACCGAGGCATCCACGACTTCGTCGCGGCGCTGAGCATGCCCAATCCCCTGGTCAATACTGTGGGCGACCAGCCTCTGGGTCTGTACAACGTCGCGCCATCGACCCAGGTCGCACTCTTCCACCTCGAAGGCGAAACCCTGCATGCTGACCGGGTACGCTGGGGATGGCGACCGGCCTGGTCGAAAGACCACTCCGTGCCCATCAACACCCGGGTCGAGAAAGTCGCACACGGTGCGTTCTTCCGAGCGATCTGGCCGCACCGCGCCATCGTGCCCATCGATAACTGGTTCGAATGGGTTTATGAAGGCGGCCCGAATAAACAGCCTTACCTGATCCGGCGCCGGGATCGCGCTCCCATACTCTGCGCAGCCATTGGTCAGTACCCCGCGGGTGGTCGGGAACCGAAGAAGGACGATGGGTTTGTGATTTTCACTGCAGACAGTGGGGGTGGCCTGGTCGATCTGCATGATCGGCGACCGGTGGTGCTGTCGCCGGAGTTGGCCCGGGAATGGCTCAATCTGGCAATGCCCAAGGAGAGCGCCGAGCAGATGGTGTTGCACGAGGGCGAGCCTGCCGAAACCTTCGAGTGGTTCAAGGTGGATATGGCGATCGGCAACGTTAAGAACCAGAGACCTGATCTCATCACGCCGATCGGCAAGATCATCAGTGGCGATCACAAAAGCAATGGCTGATCGGGTGGCGACACCCGGATTTCTCGACTAGGATTTTCGCGGTATGGAAACGCGTCGCGCCGTTAGCGAGCACTTGGTCTGGGAGACGAAAATGAACCCGATTCGAATGGCCGAGCGGACCTATCGCACTTGGTCCAGCCCGATCCTGCTTGAGCTCAAAGAGAGGGAACATCAGCTGCAACCTTCAGACCGCCAGGCACTTGAAAATGTGATGGTGGAGAGAAGACTTCTGGACACCGGCAATCCTGCCGGCAAGGATCGACGCAAACCTCAGTCGACCGATAACACCTGACAAAAGAGCCCGCTGAATGCGGGCTCTTTTTGTTTTGCGGCGGATGGAAGAACGGCCGAAACACTCATCCAGACGATCGCCTCACTGTGTATTGGAAACGGGTTTCGTTCTGGATGCACGGGCGGGCAATGACGCGGCGTAGGCCAGCGCTTCTTCTCGGCTGCCAAAGGACCCGAGCCGGTCGCTCCGGGTACAGACCTTCCAGAGACCGCTGTTGACGCTGACCACTTGATAACCGTTCATCTGCATTTTGCTAAGCATCGGAGCACTCATAGTCACCTCCATTCGAGTACAGACAGGTCCGAACCTAACTTACACCCGGTTTGGCGTTCTGTGGACTCAACAGGTTGAACGGTCGAATGGCCCGAGACGTACATATGAAACATCTTTCACTGTGTTTTCGACGCTCAGCGCTTATATTTCCCACCGCTCATTCAAGAAACATTCAGCCCGCCTCCTCCCGCGGGCTTTTTTTTGCTTTTTTTTGGGGCCCCAGGGTTCCGTGAAAAACCCAAAAAAAGCCCGGCATCGCTGCCGGGCTTTCGGTTCCAATCCTTTAGAACCTGTCAGGCATCACACTACAAACGTGGCCTCACTTAAAGTCCACGTCGAAGGCTTGATAGAACGCATTGCCGGTGTTGGCGACAATCCACAGCAGCACAATGACGTGATGGCCTTTCTTGCCTGCCGGCAACTTCACTTCATGTTCGACTTTGGCTTTGAGTTCGCTGCTGTGCGCGTAATAAGGCACCTGGGTGTAGAAGTCTTCCGCGAACGGTCTGGCCTCAAGTTGCGCGCGGCTGATGCGCTGTTTCGGGTCCCAGCCATCCTTGGTGATGAACCAGCTGTAGCCGCGGGTGGTATGAGGCGCGGTGTACTGCCAGGTGACATGAAAGGTCTGGCCCGGGTTCACGTTCAGCAGTGGCCAGGTGAATGGACGATTGAGCTTTTTGCTCATTTCCTCGTCGGTGAAGTTGATGCAGTCGCGAGCATCAGTCTTGCCGCCGCTGAGGATAAAACCATCAGCCGGTGGTGCAACGCTGTCGCTGTCCGTCTGATACGGTGCAGGGAAAGGCCCGGCAGTCAGTGACGGGAAGTTCTTGCCGCCTTCCATTTCGTTGACCTGCCACCCTTCCAGGAGACCGACCTCCATGGCGACAGAGCCGCGGCTGGCAGGGGTAGTGACACGACCATGTTTGAGTTGCGCTTGGGTTTGTGGCTTGTTCATTTTTTCACTCCGTTGATTAAGAACGTTCCTTCCTGAGGAACGCTTTCAACCTAACCGAATGACAGGTGAAGTCCACGGCCGCTTTTTTCGCGTTTCGGCCGCATTTTTGAGCAGGACTCAATAGATACTGGCTATCCATACAGTTAAATGTATGAATTCCTACGTCTAGACTGGCAAAAGTACTACAACACAACCCCGCAATCGGAACGATTCACATCAAGACGGTTGCGCGCCACAGGCATTCACTTCGTTAACAACACGCGGTAGTCTCGGTATCGGTTGCCCCAAAACCGTTACAAGGACGTCACGAATGAAACTGCGCATCGAGTTATCGCAAAACCCGCTACCCGAAGAACGCCAGGCGATTATCAACCCCCTGCGCGCCTACAACATCGCCCATGCCGGCGAAGGTCACTACCAGGAAATCGCCCTGTTGGTTCGTGATGAGCAAACCGACGAAATCCTCGGCGGGCTCTACGCAAAACTGTTTTATCAGTGGATGTTCATCGACCTGTTGTCGGTGCCCGAACAGGCACGCGGACAGGGCACCGGCTCACGGCTGATGCACATGGCCGAAGAGCTGGCACGGGAAAAGAGCTGCATTGGGATCTACCTCGACACCTTCGAATTCCAGGCACCGAAGTTTTACAAGAAGCTGGGGTTTACCGAGATTGGGCAGATTGCCGATTACCCGCCGGGCAGCAAGCGCTTCTTTTTTCAGAAACGCCTGACGGCCGCCGAGCCAAACACTGACGCTCACTGACTCACAGACAGGTTGCCAGTGCTGCCAGTCGGCGCTTGGCAACCCAGTTGTCCTGAGTGGCGTAGTACTTCAATGCGCCGCCTTGCACGTCGATGAAGGCCTCGGCCGAACGGGTGTAAACGGTGAAGCCACCGGTTTCGCCGGGTTGCAGGTAACCGCTGGCGTCGACACCGAACACCGCCTCGTCCTGCCAGGCAAACTGCACGCACTGGGCGACGACCAGATCAGGCTTGCTCGAAGCGAGCGTCTTGTAGGGGCTCTGGGAGCGCGCTTCTTTCATCGTCGATCCCGCGCAACCCGCCAGCAAAACGCCAGCCAGCGCCACCATCAAAATACGCATTGTGTTTCCTTATTTGCAAAACGCTGACTGTATCACCGCAAGCAGCTACCCCGAAGCGCCAGGCAAGGTTCTTCCTCATGGCGCCGCTCTGCTTTACTTGATGCTTTACTTGATATAGTTCGCGACAGCCCACGCCGATTCGCGCACCCTGTCGCGCCATAATTGGCGCGTCGCGCCGAGCAACTTCCTCCGGAAAGCCCATGACCCCCAATGCCGAGTTCTACAAACCTTCCACCGACTACGCCGACAAGCTGATCAGCCAGATCGGTCAGACTCCGTCGTGACTAGGACGGTCCATGGCCCCCATCGACTCGCCGCACGAACTGGCGCTGCAACGATTTCTCAATGCACGATCGGCGTTACGCGAAGAACTCGATCACCTGAACCCTCTGGCCGCCCAGGCCAAAGGCGAAACCATGGCGCAGTATCGCAACGAACGACTGCATGAGGCCTACGAGGCAGAAGCCGAGCGTCTGGGCCTGTTTGCCTGGGAGTTGACGTTGCAATTGACCGTGGCCACTGTTGAGGACTATGAAGCCCAGCGGCTGGAGGTGCACAAGGAAGTGGCGCAAATGGCAGGCATGGACTGGAAGGAATATCGCAAGCTGCATGGTCTCGAGAGCTGATAAATGCTGCCGTCTTCACCTAATCGCGCCCATACACCCGGCCTGTTGCATGTGCAGAAATGGCGCGGCCGGATCGGTATGTTGCTGGTGGCGAGCCTGTCTGTGCTGGCCGGCATGACCGACGCTATTGGCTTCATGGCCACCGGCGACTTCGTCTCCTTCATGAGCGGCAACACCACCCGCCTGGCGGTGGCGATCAGCGACGGTGATCTGGGCATGACCTTGCGGTTGCTGGTGTTGGTCGCCATGTTTGTCGTCGGCAACGCCTTGGGCATTGTGGTCAGCCGATTCAGCGGCCGGCGCGCCCTGCCCTTGATGCTGTGCGTCGCTACCCTGTTGTGCGGCGCCGCTGCATGGCCATTAGAGGCTAAATACCCGGCGTTGCTGGCAGCGATCATCGCCATGGGGATGCTCAACGCCGCTGTCGAACAGGTCAATGGCTTTCCGGTCGGGCTGACGTACGTTACCGGCGCCCTGTCACGCWTTGGGCGCGGCCTGGGACGCTGGTTGCTTGGCGAACGCCGCAATGGCTGGCGGGTGCAACTGATCCCCTGGACCGGCATGTTTGCCGGCGCCGTCCTGGGCGCGGTGTTCGAACACCATCTTGGCTTGCAAGCCCTGTATGCCAGCGGCCTGCTGGCCGSCGTGCTCGGCGTTGTTTCACTGAAGATTCCAAGGCGCTGGCAGATGGGCTATATGCCGCGCTGAATCGCCCTTCGCCGCACCGGCGATAAAGCTTTATCATGGCCGCAGATTTGTTGTCAGAGTTCACCATGAAGTTCGCCATTGCGCTGTTTTCCGCCGCACACGCGCCCTCCTCGCGCCGCGCCCTGCTGTTTGCCCAGGCAGCGCTGGCCGGTGGGCACGAGATCGTGCGGCTGTTTTTCTATCAGGACGGCGTTTACAACGCCTCGAGCAACGTCGTTACGCCACAGGACGAGCAGGACCTGGCGCTGCAATGGCGCACCTTCGTCAGCGAGCACCAGCTCGACGGCGTGGTCTGTATTGCTGCAGCGTTGCGCCGTGGCGTGCTGGATGAGGCAGAAGCCAGGCGTTATCAGCGCACGGCAATCAATGTCAGCGCACCGTGGGAATTGTCCGGGCTCGGGCAGTTGCACGATGCGGTGCAAGACGCCGATCGCCTGATCTGTTTTGGAGGGCCATGAAACATGCCTAAATCCTTGCTGATTATCAGCCGGCAGGCACCCTGGTCTGGCCCAAGCGCCCGTGAAGCGCTGGATATCGTACTCGCTGGTGGCGCCTTCGATTTGCCGATCGGCCTGCTGTTTCTCGATGACGGCGTGTTCCAGCTCGCCAGCGGGCAGGACGCCAAGGCCGTGCAACAAAAAGACCTCAGCGCCAACCTGCAGGCGCTTGGGTTGTTTGGTATAGAAGACCTGTACGTGTGTGGCGAGAGTGCAACCGCACGCGGATTGATGCCGACAGCCCTGAGCCTCGAACCGTTGCACGTACTGGCCGCCGAACAGATCTCGGCCGTTATCGACCGTTATGACCAAGTGATCACCCTCTGATGTCGACTTTGCATGTGTTGTCTCACTCGCCGTTTACCGATAACCGGCTGACCAGTTGCCTGCGCGTGCTGGGCGCCAGCGATGCCTTGCTGCTCAGTGGCGATGCGGTCTACGCCTTGCAGCCCGGCACCGCGCCACTCAGCGCACTGCAAGCACACAGCGAAACCTTGCGCCTGTTTGTCCTCGACGAAGATGTTCAGGCTCGCGGCCTGCAAGTGCCCGACTGGGTCAAAAGCGTCGACTATMCGGCCTTTGTCGAACTGTCGATTCACTACGACAAGGTCAACAGCTGGCTATGAATTCGCTCACCGTAGGCGCTCGTCGCATCGATCTGGACAAGGACGGTTACCTGGTTGATCTGGGCGACTGGTCCGCCGAAGTCGCCACGGCGCTGGCTGCCGCCGAAGAACTTGAGCTGAGCCCCGAACACTGGGAAATCCTTGAGCTGCTGCGCGGCTTCTATCAGGAGTTCCAGCTGTCGCCGGCCACTCGCCCGTTGATCAAATACACCGCGCTGAAGCTGGGCCCGGACAAGGGCAACAGCCTGCACCTGAACCGATTGTTCAAAGGCACTCCCGCCAAACTTGCCGCCAAGCTGGCGGGCCTGCCCAAACCGACGAATTGTCTATGACCGATTTCGCCCCACTGATCACTGAAACACCTGCCGAACACCCTTTCGCGCAGTTCGTGCGGATCCTCGGCAAAGGCAAACGCGGCGCCCGCAGCCTGACCCGCGAAGAGGCCCGCGAGGCCATGGGCATGCTGCTCGACGACAAGGTCGAGGACACTCAACTCGGCGCCTTCCTGATGCTGTTGCGGCACAAGGAAGAAAGCCCGGAAGAGCTGGCAGGTTTCACCGAAGCCTTGCGCGAGCGGTTGAACGCGCCAGCGCTGGGTGTCGACCTGGACTGGCCGACCTACGCCGGCAAGAAACGCCACCTGCCGTGGTACCTGCTGGCGGCCAAGTGCCTGGCGCAAAACGGCGTGCGGATCCTGATGCATGGCGGTGGCGCACATACCGCCGGGCGGCTGTACAGCGAGCAACTGCTCGAACACTTGCAGATTCCGTTGTGCCGTAATTGGCAGCAAGTGGGTGAGGCTCTGGAACAAGGCAATCTGGCGTTCATCCCGCTGGGCGACTGGGCGCCGCAACTGCAACGGATGATCGACCTGCGCAACACCCTCGGCCTGCGTTCACCAATCCACTCGCTGGCGCGGATTCTCAATCCACTGGGCGCGCGCTGTGGCTTGCAAAGCATCTTTCACCCCGGCTATCAGGGCGTGCACCGCGACGCCAGCGGCTTGCTGGGCGATAACGCGATCGTGATCAAGGGCGATGGCGGTGAGATCGAGATCAACCCGGATGCCGACAGTCACTTGTACGGCACCACTGGCGGTCAGAGCTGGGACGAGGAATGGCCGCAACTGTCRGCGCAACGCCACGTCAAACCGGCGAGCCTTGATCCTGAACACTTGAAAGCCGTATGGCGCGGCGACGTGGTCGACAGCTATCCGCAAATGGCGCTGATATCGACCATGGCCCTGGCCTTGCGCGGTCTCGGTACACCGCGTGATGAAGCCTTCGTCAAGGCTCAGCAGTTCTGGGATGCTCGCGACAAATCTATTTAATCGATCATTAACGCCCAACCTTTGCGCTTTTTGTTCGAAGGGATCGGATTAGACTCAACTCCAACGTTTAACGACTTTGGAGTTCAAGATGGGTTTGCTGATCGAAGGGCAATGGCGTGATCAGTGGTACGAAAGCAGCAAGGACGGCGCGTTCCAGCGCGAACAAGCGCAGCGCCGTAACTGGCTGACCGCCGACGGTAAACCCGGCCCCAGCGGCGAGGGCGGCTTCCCTGCACAAGCGGGTCGCTATCACCTCTACGTGTCGCTCGCCTGTCCCTGGGCGCATCGCACACTGATTCTGCGTAAGCTCAAAGGCCTGGAAAGCCTGGTCGATGTGTCGGTGGTCAGCTGGCTGATGCTGGAAAACGGCTGGACCTTCGACAAGGCCTTCGGCTCCACGGGCGACAAGCTCGACCACCTCACGTTCATGCACCAGCGCTACACCGCCGATACCGTCGACTACACCGGCCGCGTAACGGTGCCGGTGCTGTGGGACAACCAGCAAAAACGCATTGTCAGCAACGAATCGGCGGAAATCATCCGCATGTTCAACAGTGCGTTCGACGGTCTGACCGGCAATGGCCTGGACTTCTACCCGCAACCATTGCGCGCTGAAATCGATGAGCTGAATGCGCGGATTTATCCGGCGGTGAACAACGGCGTGTATCGCGCCGGGTTTGCCACCTCGCAAACGGCCTATGAAGAAGCCTTTGATGAGCTGTTCAGCGAACTCGACTGGCTGGAAAACCGGCTGGGCGAGAAGCGCTACCTGGCCGGCGAATACCTGACCGAGGCGGACATTCGCCTGTTCACCACGCTGATTCGCTTCGACGCGGTGTATTACAGCCACTTCAAGTGCAACCTGCGGCGGATCGCCGATTACCCGAACCTGTCGAACTGGCTACGCGAGTTGTATCAGTGGCCGGGGATCAGCGACACTGTGGACTTTGCCCACATCAAGGGGCACTACTACGCGAGCCATCGCACGATCAATCCGACCGGCATCGTGCCGAAGGGACCGGCGCAGGATTTCACCGCTACGCATGATCGGGAGCGGTTGAGCGGGAAAGGGGTTTGGCGCAGGACTTGAATTCAATCTGATTTTTCAAGGGACCCATCGCGAGCAGGCTCGCTCCCACAGGAGATTTGTGAACGACACAAATTAAATGTGGGAGCGAGCCTGCTCGCGATGAGGGCGACGCGGTGTTCAGACTTGCGACTGGGCGCCTTCAAACCACGCGAGTTTCTCGCGAAGTTGCACCACCTCTCCCACGATCACCAGTGTCGGCGCATGCACTTCATGCTCCGCCACCAGCTGTGGAAGGTTGGCCAGCGTGCCGGTGAAAACCCGCTGATTAGGCGTCGTGCCCTGCTGGATCA
The DNA here is from genome assembly GCF_056396605.1 of Pseudomonas sp. 05T35. NCBI lineage: Bacteria > Pseudomonadati > Pseudomonadota > Gammaproteobacteria > Pseudomonadales > Pseudomonadaceae > Pseudomonas > Pseudomonas sp. 05T35. Next base: position 9,414 of record NZ_JBFTLU010000199.1, on the reverse strand, counting down.
ACGCTGCCGGCGTGTCCGCTGAACGACCATGCCTGATCAATTCTTCACAGATGATCGGCAGCCCCACCAGCCCCATGTAAAACACCAGGGTTTGCGCGGGCGCGACCAGATCGCCCCACGGCAGATCCGAGGTGCCATCCTTAAGGTGACCGGTGATAAAGCGCACCGACTGCGCGTAATCACGGTGGGTCAGTGGAATCCCGGCGTAGGCCGCGCAACCGCTGGCGGCGGTAATACCCGGCACGACCTGGAACGGAATGCCGTGGGCCGCCAGTTCTTCGATCTCTTCGCCACCACGGCCAAAGATGAACGGATCACCGCCCTTCAGCCGCACCACACGCTTGCCCTGCTTGGCCAGGTCGACCAATTGCTGGTTGATCTGGTCCTGAGGCACCGCGTGATCGGCACGTCGTTTACCGACATAGATCCGCTCGGCATCACGACGGCACAGCTCGAGAATCGCCGGTGCCACCAGACGGTCATACAGCACCACATCGGCTTGCTGCATCAGCCGCAAGGCGCGGAATGTCAGTAGATCCGGATCACCCGGCCCGGCGCCGACCAGATACACCTCACCTGGAGCGTTGGGGGACTCGCCGTTGATTTTCGCCAGCAGCAAACGCTCGGCTTCAGCGCCCTGCCCGGCCAGTTGACGATCCGCGATCGGCCCCTGGAACACCTCTTCCCAGAATGCCCGACGCTGCTGCACATCCGGGAACAGACCTTTGACCTGATTGCGAAAACGCGCCGCCAACCCGGCCAGTTGGCCATAGGTCGAAGGAATCCAGGTTTCCAGTTTGGCGCGGATCAACCGCGCCAGCACCGGCGCATCGCCGCCGCTGGACACCGCAATCACCAACGGCGAACGGTCGACGATCGCCGGGAAGATCACGCTGCACAGGGCCGGCGCGTCCACCACGTTGACCGGCACGCAGCGCCGATGAGCGTCTTTGGAAACTTGCGCATTCAGCGGTTCGTCGTCGGTAGCGGCAATGATCAGCCCGCAACCGTCGAGGTCCGACTCACGATAGCCGCGCAACACCAACTCGCCGCCACTGTTCTGCACCAGCTCACGCAGCTGGGCTTCGATCTCAGGTGCAACGACCCGCAGCAACGCGCCGGCGTCGGCCAGCAGACGGGATTTGCGCAAGGCAATCTCCCCTCCACCGACGACCAACACACGACTGCCGCGCAGGTTGTGAAACAGCGGCAGAAATTCCATTTAGCCGATGACCTCAAGGCCGCCCATGTACGGCTTGAGCACGGCTGGCACGCGGATCGAACCGTCGGCCTGCTGATAGTTCTCCAGCACCGCCACCAGGGTACGACCGACCGCCAGGCCGGAACCGTTCAGGGTGTGGACCAGCTCAGGCTTGCCGGTTTCCGGGTTACGGAAACGTGCTTGCATGCGCCGGGCCTGGAAATCGCCGCAGTTGGAGCACGACGAAATTTCACGGTATTTGCCCTGGCTCGGGACCCACACTTCCAGATCGTAGGTCTTGACCGCGCTGAAGCCCATGTCGCCGGTGCACAGCGCCAGAGTACGATATGGCAGTTCCAGCAATTGCAGGACTTTCTCGGCGTTGGCGGTCAGGCTTTCCAGCGCTTCCATCGAAGTCGACGGCTCAACGATCTGGACCATTTCGACTTTGTCGAACTGGTGCTGACGAATCATCCCGCGGGTGTCACGGCCCGATGCACCGGCTTCGCTGCGGAAGCACGGGGTGTGAGCGACGAATTTGATCGGCAGCAGTTTGGCGTCGATGATTTCGCCAGCCACGATGTTGGTCAGCGACACTTCAGCCGTCGGGATCAGGTACAGATCGGCTTCGCCTTCGCGGCTGATCTTGAACAGGTCTTCCTCGAACTTCGGCAGTTGACCGGTGCCCTGCAAGGCCGGCGCCTGAACCAGATAAGGCGTGTAGGCCTCTTCATAGCCATGCTCGGTGGTGTGCAGGTTGATCATGAACTGCGCCAGTGCGCGGTGCAGGCGGGCAATCGGCCCACGCAGCAGGGAGAAACGGGCACCGGAAAGTTTGGCTGCGGTTTCAAAGTCCAGCCAGCCGAACTTCTCGCCCAGCGCGACGTGATCCTTGACCTCGAAGTCGAAGGTGGTCGGCGTGCCCCAACGGCGCACTTCGACGTTGCCGTCTTGTTCTTCCAGCGCTTCGATGCGCGCAACATCCAGGCTGAAGCCACGGGATGCCAGGCGGTCCGCTACGTCCTGAAGGTTGCTACGTAACAGTTTGGAATCGAGCATGTCGGTCTCTCGTTTATCAAAGTTTGGTCAGGGACAGGCCAGCCCAGGTCGCGAGCAGCCCGCCGAATACGCTGATCGCCGCATAGCCCAGGGCCAGCGGCACTTGCCCGCTTTCGAGCAAGCGCACCGTATCCAGTGAAAAGGATGAAAAAGTCGTCAGGCCGCCAAGGAAGCCCACCATCAACCCGGCACGCACCTCAATCGGCACTTCCGGGCGCAACATAAACAGGCCGTACAAAAAGCCGATCAACAGGCAGCCAATGATATTAACGGTCAGCGTAGCGGTATAGAAGTGCCGCGGCCAATTCGCGTTGATCCAATTGCCGGTAGCGAAACGTAATAAGGTGCCGGCAATACCGCCGACGGAGACCGCAACGATCAAGGGAATCAAGGTTTTCTCCGCTGTTTGGGGCTCAGACGGTCCAGCTGCGCAAGGTGGTTGAGCTTCTCGCCGATCTTCAATTCGAGGCCACGTGGTACCGGACGATAGAACGACTGCGGCTCCAGTTCCTCCGGGAAATAATCTTCGCCGGCCGCGTAAGCGTCCGGTTCGTCGTGGGCATAACGGTATTCGTCGCCGTAACCGAGTTGTTTCATCAACTTGGTCGGGGCATTGCGCAAATGCAGCGGGACTTCCAGCGAGCCATGCTCGGCAGCGCTACGCATGGCAGCTTTGAAGCCCATATAAACCGCGTTGCTTTTCGGCGCACAGGCCAGATAGGTAATCGCCTGCGCGACCGCCAACTCGCCTTCGGGGCTGCCCAGTCGCTCCTGCACATCCCACGCCGCCAGGCACAGGCTCAAGGCACGCGGGTCGGCATTGCCGATGTCTTCGCTGGCCATGCGCACCACGCGCCGGGCCAGGTACAACGGATCGCAGCCACCGTCGAGCATCCGTGCGAACCAGTACAGCGCGCCGTCCGGGTTGGAGCCGCGCACCGATTTGTGCAGCGCAGAGATCTGGTCGTAAAACGCTTCGCCGCCTTTGTCGAAACGTCGCCGGGTGTCGCCAAGCAGGCTTTGCAGCAGCTCGACGCCGATTTCCGTGCCGTCTTCGGCCAGGTCGGAGGCGTTTTCCAGCAAGTTCAGCAAACGCCGGCCGTCACCGTCAGCGGCGCTGAGCAGCATCTTGAAGCCATCATCGCCGAGGCTCAGCTGACGCTTGCCCAGGCCGCGCTCTTCGGTCAACGCCCGCTGCACCAGTTTGTGCAGCGCGGTTTCGTCGAGGCTCTTGAGCACGTAGACGCGCGCACGGGACAGCAGTGCGTTGTTCAGTTCAAAGGATGGGTTTTCGGTGGTCGCGCCAATGAAAATCAGCGTGCCGTCCTCGACGTACGGCAGAAAGGCATCTTGCTGCGACTTGTTGAAGCGATGCACTTCGTCGACGAACAGAATGGTTCGACGGCCATATTGCCCGGCCTGCTGCTTGGCGACTTCCACCGCCTGGCGAATCTCCTTGACCCCGGCCAGCACCGCCGAGACCGTTTCGAAGTGCGCATCCGAGACTTCCGCGAGCAGCCGCGCCAGAGTGGTTTTACCCACGCCCGGCGGCCCCCAGAAAATCATCGAGTGCAAGGCACCCTGCTCCAGCGCCTCGCGCAACGGCTTGCCGCGGGCCAACAGGTGTTCCTGACCGACATACTCGTCCAGATTGGCCGCACGTAAACGGGCAGCCAAGGGCTGAGCTATCGGGGCACTGCGAAACAGGTCCATCACTACTTATGAAACCTCTACTGGGTCCTCAACCGCCACAATCCTTGTGGGAGCAAGCCTGCTCGCGAATGCGGTGTGTCAGACAACATTGATGGTGACTGACACTCCCTCTTCGCGAGCAAGCCCGCTCCCACAGGTTCTGCGTCTTACTCCTGGATCACATCGGCACCCTTGGGGATGTCGAACTTGAACTTGGAGGCCGGAATCGGCTCGTTGGCCTTGACTCCGGTGAACAGGATATTGGTGCGCTGGCCGACGCTGTCGATCATCTGCATGTCATTGACCATGCCGTTGCGGAACGACAGGCGCAGGCTGTCGAACAGCGTGTCCTTGGTCTTGGGCTTGAGCGTGAAGTCGATCACGCCGCCAGCTTCCTTGGAGGTGATGGCGAAGCTCTGGCTGATTTTCGACACGTCACCGGACAGCAACAGGGCTGGAGTCTGGGTCAGGCGCTGATCGAGCTTCTTGATGGTGACTTGTTGCAGATCAGGGTCCCACAGGGAAACCTTCTTGCCATCCGACACCATCAGCTGTTCTTGCGGTGCATCGGTGTGCCAGTAGAACAGGCCCGGACGCTGCAACGACATCTCGCCAGAGGTTTCCTGCAACTGAGTACCGCTGCCATCGAGGGTCAGCTGAGAGAAACGTGCGGTCAGGGTCTGCGACTTTTCGAGCAGTTGAGTCAGACGCGCCACATCCTTGTCATCGGCGTGGGCCGAGAGTGTGGTTAAAGCCAGTACCGGCAGCAGCAACATGCGGATAAGACGCATGGGAGTCCTCTTTGATATTCGTTTGAATGGCATGCCGCGTGATCTCACGCGGCACCGGTCAGTCGCGCATAGGGCCTGGTGCAAGCACTTCGCGCGAGCCGTTGGTATTCATGGAGGTCACGACCCCGGCCATTTCCATGGCTTCGATCATGCGCGCAGCGCGGTTGTAGCCGATCTTCAGTTTGCGCTGAACCGCAGAGATCGAGGCGCGGCGGCTTTCCAGCACGAACTGCACCGCTTCGTCATAGAGCGCGTCGGTTTCAGCATCATCGTCGCCACCGCCACTGCCGCCTTCAAAACCACTGCCCGCCTCTTCGACACCGTTGAGGATGTCATCGTTGTACTCCGGTGCACCGCGCAGTTTCCAGGCTTCAACCACCCGGTGAACTTCATCGTCGGAAACGAACGCGCCGTGAACCCGAATCGGCAGACTGGTGCCCGGCGGCATATAGAGCATGTCACCGTGACCCAGCAACTGCTCGGCGCCACCCTGGTCGATGATGGTTCGCGAGTCGATCTTGCTCGATACCTGGAACGCCATACGGGTCGGAATGTTGGCCTTGATCAGACCGGTGATCACATCCACCGACGGACGCTGGGTCGCAAGGATCAAGTGAATACCGGCCGCACGGGCTTTCTGGGCGATCCGCGCAATCAGCTCTTCAACCTTCTTGCCGACGATCATCATCATGTCGGCAAATTCGTCGACCACCACCACGATGGTTGGCAGCTTGGTCAGCAGCGGCGCTTCGTCGTGGATGCTTTCGCGGTTGTACAATGGATCTGTCAGCGGTGTACCGGCTTCCTGCGCCTCTCTGACCTTCTGGTTGAAGCCCGACAGGTTACGCACGCCCATCTTCGCCATCAGCTTGTAGCGGCGCTCCATCTCGGCCACGCTCCAGCGCAACGCGTTGGYGGCGTCCTTCATGTCGGTGACCACCGGGCACAGCAGGTGCGGAATGCCTTCGTAGATCGACAGTTCAAGCATTTTCGGGTCGATCATGATCAGTTTGGCGTCTTCCGGGCCCGACTTGAACAGGATCGACAGGATCATCGCGTTCACGCCTACCGACTTACCGGAACCGGTGGTACCGGCTACCAGCAGGTGAGGCATTTTTGCCAGGTCGGTGATGACCGGCTTACCGCCGATGTCATGGCCCAGGGCCAGGGTGACCGGGGACTTGGCGTCATCGTATTCCGGCGTCGATAGCACTTCGGAGAAGCGCACAATCTGCCGGTCTTCGTTGGGAATCTCGATCCCGACCGTGGTCTTGCCGGGAATCACTTCCACCACCCGCACACTGGTCACTGCCAGCGAACGCGCAAGGTCTTTGGCCAAGTTGGAGATACGGCTGACTTTTACCCCAGCCGCCGGTTGAATTTCGTAACGGGTAATCACCGGGCCAGGGTGAATCGAATCCACCGAGACTTCGACGCCGAATTCCTTGAGCTTGATTTCCAGCAGATGGCCAACCGCAGCCAGCGACTCAGGCGAATAGTTGAGTTGTTTCTTTTCAGCCGGGTCGAGAATCGAGATCGGCGGCAAGGTACCTTCCACTGCACTGTCTACGAACAGCGGCGCCTGTTTCTCTTTTTCGACGCGTTTGCTTGGAGGCGGCGCTTTCGGCGGTGCTGGAGCAATCACCGGCGGAACCTGCTTCTCGCGCTCGGACATGTGCTTGCTCAGGGCCTGTTCACGCTCGATCAGGCGTTCCTTGACCTTGGCTTGCTCGCGCTTGTCGGTCACGGTCGGTGCCACGACCTCGTGTACCCGATCGTCGACTTCACGCAATTGTGCAACCAGTTGCTTGCGCTCGGTGCGCGCAGCCCACCAGCGATTGGCGGCCCCCTGGAACAGCTCGAACAGGTCGAGGGTGATCTTGCCAGTGACGTCCATCACCTTGAACCACGAGAGGTCGGTGAACACGGTCAGGCCGAACAGAAAAAGTGCGATGAACATCAGGGTGCTGCCCTGGATATTCAGCGCGTTCTTCGCCAGGTCGCCCAGGCTTTCACCCAATGCACCGCCGGCGCCGGCCGGCAAACCGGTCGGGGCGTGGAAATGGATATGCGCCAGGGCCGCGCCCGACAGCACCAGAAACACCAAACCGATCAGGCGCCAGGAAAACAGCCAGCCGCTCCACTGCCACGGTTCGTGGCGTTGACGGAAGATCTGGTAGGTCTTGACCGCCAGCAACAGCGGGAAGATATAGGCGAAGTAACCCAGCACCATGAACAGAATATCGGCGCTGTAAGAGCCGGCCGGCCCACCGAAATTCTGTACATCATCGATTTTGCTGTTATGACTCCAGCCCGGATCGTCCTTGCCATAGGTCAGCAAGGCCATCATCAGGAACAGGCACAAGGCACCGATGGCGATCAGTGCACCTTCCTTGAGCCGGTAGTGCAGATGCTGACGCCAAAGTGGAACTACTGTTTTAGGTGCTGCGGTGGATTTCTTCAAAACGCGTCTTTTCCTGCGCCTGTAGCGCGTCCAACTGTTGATTGACTACAAAAACTGCCCACTCCGGGCAGGTAACAAAGTTAACGGGCGCAACAGAGACTACTTTTAACACTCTGACATCGAAATCTGAAACCGGTAGGCGCTGACGAAGACTGTCCTGTTTCATCCCAAGCCTTGGAACATCCCGATACAGACCGGCATTGTACGGGTTTGCCCTCACGATGCCACGCCAGAGCAGCTAAGGTGTAGCATAGCCAAAAGTACGTTGCGCGCGCTTCAATTTGAGCATGCATTCTCTTTTGTGACAAAGGCTTATGAGGTGTTTTTATGAGCGAAGCTAAGCATTCACGCCTGATCATTCTGGGTTCCGGCCCTGCCGGGTACAGCGCCGCCGTTTATGCCGCTCGCGCCAACCTCAAGCCGACCGTCATCACGGGCCTGCAAGCCGGCGGTCAATTGACCACCACCATTGAAGTCGACAACTGGCCAGGCGACGTTGAAGGCCTGACCGGCCCGGTGCTGATGGAGCGCATGCAAAAACATGCCGAGCGTTTCGACACCGAGATCGTCTACGACCACATTCACACCGCAGAGTTGCAGCAGCGGCCGTTTCGGCTTACCGGCGACAGCGGCACCTACACCTGCGATGCACTGATTATCGCGACTGGTGCTTCGGCACAATACCTGGGGCTGCCTTCTGAAGAAACCTTCGCCGGCAAAGGCGTTTCTGCCTGTGCCACCTGCGATGGGTTTTTCTACCGTAATCAGGTGGTCGCGGTGATTGGCGGTGGCAACACGGCCGTTGAAGAAGCGCTGTACCTGGCCAACATTGCCAAGGAAGTGCACCTGATCCATCGTCGCGACAAATTGCGCTCAGAGAAGATTCTTCAGGACAAACTGTTCGAACGTGCCAAAAATGGCAACATTCGCCTGCACTGGAACCAGAACCTCGAAGAGGTATTGGGCGATGCCAGCGGCGTAACCGGTGCACGCCTGCGCAACAGCCTGACTGGCGAGATGAAAGACCTGGAGCTGACCGGTGTATTCATCGCCATTGGCCACAAACCCAATACCGACCTGTTCCAGGGTCAGCTGGAGATGCATAACGGCTACCTGCGAGTCCGCGGCGGCAGCGAAGGCAATGCCACCGCCACCGAGATCGAAGGGGTGTTTGCCGCCGGCGATGTGGCCGACCACGTCTACCGTCAGGCGGTAACTTCCGCCGGTGCCGGCTGCATGGCGGCACTGGACGCTGAAAAATACCTCGATGACAACTGATATACATTCATTGCGGTGGGCCCCAGCCCATCGCCGCCCTCCCCTTCTGCAAGCCTGGATACCATGCTGACCTGGTTACAACGCGATTCCCTGAAATTCCCGCCGCTGGAAAAAGCCATGCGCGACCCCAACGGCCTGCTTGCCGCTGGCGGCGACCTGAGCGCCGATCGGCTGATCCAGGCTTACCGCCACGGTTGTTTCCCGTGGTTTTCGGAGGGCCAACCGATCCTCTGGTGGTCGCCGGACCCACGCACCGTATTGTTTCCCGACGAACTGCATATTTCTCGCAGCCTCGGCAAGCTGTTGCGCCAAAAGCGTTACGACGTGACGTTCGATCAAGACTTCCCGGCCGTCATACGCGCCTGCGCAGCTCCGCGGGAGTACGCCGATGGCACCTGGATCACCGAAGCGATGCAAACCGCCTACATGGAGCTTCACGCTCGCGGATACGCCCACTCGGTCGAAGTCTGGGACCAAGGGGTATTGGTGGGCGGACTCTATGGCCTGGCCATGGGTCAGCTGTTTTTTGGTGAATCGATGTTCAGCCGCGCCGACAACGCTTCCAAGGTCGGCTTCGCCACGCTGGTCAATTACCTCAAGGACGCCGGTTTCGTATTGATCGACTGCCAGATGCCAACCGGTCATCTGCATAGCCTGGGTGCCCGGGCGATCCCGCGCCGAGAGTTTGCAGGCTATCTCCAGCAACACCTTGATCAACCCAGCCGCGCCCCATGGGTTTGCTGAGCGACTTTTGCGCTCGTGGCTTACACTTAATTGAACAGCTATTCCCGAGGGTTGATTCATGACCGAGTTGGCGCGCCTCAAGTTCTATGCCACTCAGCCCCACTCTTGCAGCTATCTGCCCGATGAACAGGCCACCACGCTGTTCCTCGACCCTAGCCAGCCCATGGATGTGCATGTCTATGCAG
>NZ_JBFTLU010000198.1:0-9736 GCF_056396605.1 Pseudomonas sp. 05T35 | reverse complement strand
GAAGTGGCTTACCCGATCGGCTTTGGTGGCGGCGTTGAAACCGTGACCGATGAGAGCGGCAACTCCAAACAGGTCTGGTCGCCGGCGGAAACCGTTCGCGCAATTGCTTACGACACGCCAGTCGTCGGTTGGCGCGGCGCTAGCGTCAACACCTTGCGTCTCTGGCGTGCACGAGCCATGGAGGACTTGCACCTGGAGCGCTTCAACGCCGGCGACCACTTGGGGGCGGTGGCCGAAGTGGCCCGTGCGGAAAGCATCTCCCGCGTGCTCTATCCCGCTGACAGCACCGAGGCCGGTCAGGAGTTGCGGCTGCGTCAGGAGTACTTCTTCGTCGCCGCGTCCTTGCAGGACCTGCTGCGCCGTCACCGCAATATGCACACCTCGGTACTGACCCTGGGCGATCACGCGGCGATCCAGCTCAATGACACGCACCCCTCGATCGCCGTGGCCGAATTGATGCGGCAACTGGTCGATGTGTATGACGTGGCGTGGGACGCGGCCTGGCAGATCACGGTCGATACGCTTTCCTACACCAACCACACGCTGTTGCCGGAAGCGCTGGAAACCTGGCCAGTCGGTTTGATGGAGCGGATGCTGCCACGGCACATGCAGATCATCTATTTGATCAACGCCCAGCACATCGACTCGCTGCGGGCCAATGGCATTCATGACTTTGACGTATTGCGCGCGGTGTCGCTGATCGAGGAAGACAACGGTCGCCGGGTGCGCATGGGTAACCTGGCGTTTCTGGGTTCCCACAGTGTCAACGGCGTGTCCGCCCTGCACACTCAACTGATGCGTAGCACGGTGTTTTCCGAGCTGCACAAGCTGTATCCGGAGCGAATCAACAACAAGACCAACGGCATTACGTTCCGCCGCTGGCTCTATCAGGCCAACCCGGAGCTGACCTCGATGATGGTCGATGCACTGGGCCCGGATCTGCTGGATAACCCGGAGCGGAAACTGATCGGCCTGGAGCCGTTTGCCGAGAAAGCAGCGTTCCGCAACAAGTTCGCCGAGCAGCGCCTGCACAGTAAAAAGGCCTTGGCCTATCTGATTCATGAACGGCTGGGGATTGCGGTCAATCCGGCGGCAATGTTCGACGTGCAGGTCAAACGGATTCACGAGTACAAGCGCCAGTTGCTCAACCTGATGCACACCGTGGCGCTGTATCAGGCGATCCGCGCCGAGCCGGAAGTCGATTGGGTGCCGCGGGTGAAGATCTTTGCCGGCAAAGCTGCCGCGAGTTATCACCAGGCCAAGCTGATCATCAAACTGACCAACGACATCGCCCGGGTGGTCAACAACGACCCGACAGTGCGCGGTTTGCTGAAAGTGGTGTTCTTGCCCAACTACAACGTCAGCCTGGCGGAGAGCATCATTCCGGCGGCCGACCTGTCGGAGCAGATATCCACGGCTGGCTTTGAGGCTTCCGGTACCAGCAACATGAAGTTCGGCCTCAATGGCGCGCTGACCATCGGCACCCTGGACGGTGCCAACGTGGAAATGAGCGAGCGCATTGGCGTCGAGCACATGTTCATCTTCGGTCTGACGGCCCAGCAGGTTGAGGCGCGCAAGCAGAATCACGAGTTCTATGCCGCACCGGACATCGCCGCCTCCCATCGACTGGGAGATGTGCTGCAAGCGATTCGCGGCGGTGTGTTCTCACCGGATGAGCCGTCGCGTTACACCGGGTTGATCGATTCGTTGATCGAATATGACCGCTTCCTGGTCTGCGCCGACTTCGATTCCTACTGGAATGCCCAGGTGCGGGTTGAAGAGCGCTGGCACGACTCGAAGGAATGGTGGCGCTCGGCGGTGCTTAACAGTGCGCGCATGGGCTGGTTCTCGTCCGACCGAACCATTCGCGAGTACGCCACGGATATCTGGAAGGCGCTGGAGTAACTTTTAGCAATATTTGCGAGCAAGGCCCAGCGGTTGCATCGCGAGCAGGCTCGCTCCCACAAGGTTTGTGCTGTTTCACACTAGACTGAACCAGACGCTGTTGGGCCCGGACTCGCCCGGCAATGGGCCGCTTAGGGATATCGACCATGCAATGGATGTTCATGCTGATAGGGATGGTGCTGGGCTGGGTGCTCGATGAGTCATTCAGCGATGCGCTGATTGGCGCGTTGATCGGCCTGGGTGCGGGGCAGGCGATTGTGCTCAGGCGCCTGAATTCACAAGCGGACGAACAGCGTCACCAACTGGAGCAGGCGCAGGTCGCCCTCGGCGCGGTCGAGCAACGGCTGGCGTTACTCGAAACCCGTGGCGTCCAGTCAGTTGCGGTCCCTGAGTCGACAACGGCCAGCGAGCCGACAATTTCTCCTGATATCGTCTTCGACCAAGCGCCCGAGCCTGGCCCGGCGCCGTTGTCTGCCGCGCAGGAACTGGTCTGGGAATTGCCGCCCGAATTCGAACCGGTACACGCGAGCATCACCCCTGAGCCTGCCGATCTCTGGGCCCCGCAACCCAGCGAACCACCACAACCGGCCGAACCCCGTGGTCCGAATCTGATCGAGCGCGGTATTACCGCCGCACGCAATTGGCTGTTCGGTGGCAACACCGTACTGCGGGTCGGCGTGGTGCTGCTGTTCTTCGGTTTGGCGTTTTTGCTGCGCTATGCCACCGAAGGCATGGTGGTGCCGATTGAGTTGCGTTACGCCGGGGTCGCTGCGGCCGCGTTGGCGTTGCTCGGGCTCGGTTGGTGGCTGCGACCGCGCAACACCAACTACGCGTTGATCCTGCAGGGCACCGGCATTGCCGTGCTGTACCTGACGGTGTTCGCCGCCATGCGCTTGCACCCGTTGCTCGACCCGTCGGCGGCGTTGGGCTTGCTGGTGGCGGTGACGATCTTCTCGGCGATTCTGGCGATCACCCAGGACTCGCTCGCGCTGGCCTGCGCGGCGGCGTTGGGCGGGTTTGCCGCGCCGATCCTGACCTCCACCGGCGCCGGCAACCATGTCGCGCTGTTCAGCTACTTCGCCTTGCTCAACACCGGCATCCTCGCAATCGCCTGGTTCAAGGCCTGGCGGCCGCTGAACCTGATCGGCTTTGCCGGCACCTTCGGCATCGGTTTCGCCTGGGGCGTGCGTTCCTATACGCCGGAACTGCTGTGGAGCACCGAGCCGTTCCTGATTCTGTTCTTCCTGATGTACCTGGCGATTGGCTTGTTGTTCGCTCGCCGCAAACTGCTCGAGATGACAGACGCGCCGGAGGATGACAGCCGTGAAGCGCTGCTGCGCTGGTCGGCCCGCAAGGGTGACTACGTCGACGGCACGATGCTCTTCGGTCCGCCACTGGTGGGCTTTGGCATGCAGTTCGCGCTGATTCATCATTATGAGTTCGCTGCCGCGTTCAGCGCGCTGGCGCTGGGCATCGTGTACATGGGCCTGGCGCGTTTTCTCAGCGGCGGTCGAGCCCTGCTGCTGGCAGAAACCTGCCTGGCGCTGGGGGTGATTTTCGCCAGCCTGGCGATTCCGCTGGGTCTGGATGCGCGTTGGACGGCGGCCGCCTGGGCAGTGGAGGGTGCGGGGATTTTCTGGCTGGGCCTGCGTCAGCATCGGCCGTTGGCGCGGGCCTTTGCCTTGCTGCTGCAACTGGGTTCGGCGCTGGCGTTCCTCAGCAAACTTAGCGTGGGCGACAGCAGCCTGCTCGATGGCTCACCGCTTGGTGCGCTGATGCTCGGCGTGGCGTTGCTGTTCAGTTTCTATCACTTGCGCAACGCTTCCCCTGAGCAAACCTCGGCCTGGGAACGCAAGGGCTTGCCGGTGTTGGCCTGTGCAGGACTGACGTTCCTTTATCTGTTGGCGCCGTTGTTCTTCTTCACCCACGGTACTGCGATCAGTTGGGCGCTGGCCGGTTTGGTGACGTTGTTCGTGGGCTTGCGCCTGCAATCGCGGACCTTCCTGTTTACGGCGTTTGGGGTGCAACTGCTGGGCGGTGTGTTGTTCCTGCTGCGGCTGCAAGGCGCCAGCGGTGAAGCAACGGCGGTGTTCAGCGCCGGCTTGAGCGGTTTGCTCACTGCATCGTTGATTGGCCTGGCGTTGATCGGCGGAATGCTGTTCGCCGCCCGCGACGACATGGTGCGCAGTGACGCACGGTTGCTGCGTGGGCTGTCGGTGGTGTTACTGGCCGGGTTGGTGCTGATCAATCTGGCGGTGCTGTTTGTGTTGCCGTGGCAAACGGCGAGCGCGGTGTGGGCCGCCAGCGGTCTGTTGATCATCTGGCTGAGCCTGTACTTGCAGCAGCGGATAAGTTTTGTCTTTGGCTTGTTGTTGCAGGTGATTGGCGGCGCGGCATTCCTCATCGCCGGTCCCGAACTGCTCGGGCCGCTCGCCAGCGAAGGTCTGCGGCCACTGGGCCACAGCGGTTTCTGGACGCCGATGGTGCTCGGGCTGGCGGCGATGGTTGGCGCCTGGCGCTTGCAGCTTGGCAATCATGCCAGCGCGTTCGATGCCTTGRGTTTGCGGCGCTTGTCCGAGTTGTTGCTGGTGTGGGGCGCCGCCTGGTGGGCGCTGGCGCTGATCAGCGAAGTGCTGCGTTTTGCACCGCTGAACCTGCAAGCCACGCTGTTGCTGGGCCTCGCAGCGCTGAGCGTCGCAGTGTGGACGTTGTTGTCCCGGCGACTGCAATGGCCGGCACTGGGCGTGCTCTGCACGTTGCTGACTCCAGCGGCGGCGCTGGTATTGGTCGCAGCCTGGCATTCGCGTTATCACCCGGCGGCGAATATTGGCTGGCTGGCGTGGGCGGCGGTGTTCGGAGTGCATTTCATCTCGTTGCGGCGCTTGGCGCCGATGCTTCCCGCGCGAGTATCGAGCGCGGCTCACGTGGTGGGTTGCTGGCTGTTGATCGGCGTGTTGGCGTTGGAGTTGCGTTACGGCCTGCTGGTGTTGTCCGAGCAATACAACGCCTGGCGCTGGCTGGGTTGGGCGATCTTGCCGAGCCTGTATCTGGTGCTGATGGCCGCACCGCGCGCCTGGCCGTGGCCGGTGTCGGCGTATGCCCGTGAGTACCGCGTGTACGCCGCACYGCCCCTGGCGCTGTTGATGCTCGGCTGGTTCTGGCTGGCGAACATTGCCAGCGACGGCACCGCCGAACCGTTGCCTTATCTGCCGTTGCTCAACCCGTTGGAAATCGGCCTGCTGTTTGCCTTGTTCGGCGTTTATGCCTGGTCGCGCAGTGCGGTCAGTTCATTGGCGATTCGTGTCGATTACGCCGAGCACGCCACGCAAGTGGTGGCCGGGGTTTCACTGTTCGCCTTCTTCACCGCGCTGGTGATGCGTAGCGCTCACCATTGGGGTGGCGTGCCGTATGAGCTGGATGCGTTGCTGGAGTCGATGCTGGTGCAGGCGGGCTTGTCTATCGTCTGGACCCTGATTGCCCTGAGCCTGATGATCGGCGGGCATTTGCGCCATCGTCGGGAAGTCTGGCTGGTCGGCGCGGCGTTGATTGCGCTGGTGGTCGCCAAACTGGTCTTTGTCGAATTGAGTAACCGCGGCGGGTTGGCGCGGATCGTGTCGTTTATCGGCGTGGGCGTGTTGCTGCTGGTAGTGGGCTATTTCGCGCCGCTGCCGCCCAAACGTGCCGAACCAACGCCAGGGCCTGAAAATCCGGCCAATGAATCTGAAGGAGTGTCGTCTTGAATCGGAAGTGGTCGCTGGGCACTGTTGGACTCTGTGTGGCGTTGTCGGCCACGGCTCAGGAAGCACCGGCAGACTTCACCACGCAGGTGCCGTTGAGCGTGAGCGGCGAAGGGCCGTGGTATCGCCTCGAATTGCCGCTGGCGGTGCAATTGAATGCGCGCCAGACCGATCTCAGCGACGTGCGCGTGTTCAACGCAGCCGGTGAAGTGCAGGCCTATTCGCTGGCGCGGGAACAGGCGCAGAGCCGCGAAAGTCTGGTGGTGAATGACGTCAAGTGGTTCCCGATTTACGACTCGGCCTCTGCCGGCGAGGCGGTGCCGAGCGTGCGCGTGCAGTCGAATGCCAGCGGCACGCTGGTGGAAGTCCAGCCATCGAGTCAGCTCAAGGCTGGTGAAGAAGTACTGCGCGGCTGGTTGCTGGACGCCAGTGCGATCAAGGCGCCGTTGCAGCAGTTGATCCTCGACTGGAGCAGCGAACGTGACGGCTTCCAGCGTTTCAGCATTGAGGCCAGTGACGATCTGCAGCATTGGCAACCGTGGGGCGAAGGCCAGGTGGCGCGGCTGTCGTTTGCCGACGAACGGGTCGAACAGCATGAAGTCGATTTGCCGGGGCAGAGCGCGCGTTATCTGCGCTTGCTGTGGAAAACCCCGCAGGCGGCGCCCGCGCTGACCTCGGCGCAACTGCAAAGTGCCAGTTCCAGCTACCTGCCGCAGCCGTTGGTCTGGTCCGAGCCGTTGGCCGGCAGCAGCACCAGGGCCGGCGAATACACCTGGCAATTGCCGATGGGCTTGAGCGTGGAGCGCTTGCAGATTGAGTTGAGCCAGGCCAACAGCCTGGCGCCGGTGACCCTGTCGGGGCGTCGCGAAAGCAGCTTGCCGTGGCAGCCCTTGAGCAGCGGTTTGCTCTATCGGCTGACGCAAAATGGTCAGGACGTGGTGCAGAACCAGTTGCAGCTGCCTGGCCATGTGGTGCAGCAGTTGAAACTGACCGTCGATGAGCGCGGCGGCGGCCTGGGCGCACAGGCTCCGACAGTGCGCTATGCCGTGCGCTCGACCCGGGTGGTGTTCCTCGCTCGCGGGGCGGGGCCGTACACACTGGCGCTGGGGAGTGCGACGGTTAAAACGGCGAGCTTGCCGCTGTCGACGCTGATTCCCGATTACAGTCCCAAGCGTCTGGCGACGTTGGGCCAGGCCAAGGTCGATGGTGCGGCGGTGATGACTTCGCCGGCTACGCCAGTGGCGCCGATTGTCCCGGGCGCAAACTGGAAGAAGATCGGCCTGTGGGCGGTGCTCTTGCTAGGGGTAGCGGGGTTGGCGGGGATGGCGTTCAGTTTGCTGCGCAAGCCACCCGTCAAATCCTGAAAGTGGGTGCTTCGCACCCCATCGCGAGCAGGCTCGCTCCCACAGGGTTTTCGCCGTCCTTGTGGGAGCGAGCCTGCTCGCGATAGCGGCCTGTGTGCCGGCAAAAAACCGCAATTTGCCGCTACTCCTCACGCCACAACCCTCCCGATTCCGACTACGCTCAACCCCGCGCATGAACTCTATTCAGTGAATCTCGTCTGATAAGAGGAATTGCGCACCGACTCGCGTTAAACTGCGCGGGTTTTTAGCCCCTATTCCTCCGGAGCCTTCCATGTCCCGCGTTACCTTGAGTCGCTATTTGATTGAGCAGACCCGTAGCAACAACACTCCTGCCGATCTGCGCTTTCTGATCGAAGTAGTGGCGCGTGCTTGCAAGGAAATCAGCCACGCCGTTTCCAAAGGCGCCCTGGGCGGCGTTCTGGGCAGCATGGGCACTGAGAACGTGCAAGGCGAAGTCCAGAAGAAACTCGACGTGATCTCCAACGAGATCCTGCTCGAAGCCAACGAATGGGGCGGTCACCTGGCCGGCATGGCGTCCGAAGAAATGGACAATGCCTACCAGATCCCGGGCAAATACCCGAAAGGCGCGTACCTGCTGGTATTCGACCCACTGGACGGTTCGTCGAACATCGATATCAACGCGCCGGTCGGTACGATCTTCTCGGTGCTGCGTTGCCCGAACGAATACCTGAGCCAGAACGAACCCTTGAATGAAAAGGCGTTCCTGCAGCCAGGCACCCAACAGGTCGCCGCCGGTTATGCCATCTACGGTCCGCAAACCATGCTGGTGCTGACCCTGGGTGATGGCGTGAAAGGCTTTACCCTGGACCGTGAAATGGGCAGCTTCGTGCTGACTCACGAAGACATCAAGATCCCGACCTCCACTCAGGAATTCGCGATCAACATGTCCAACCAGCGTCACTGGGAAGCGCCGGTACAGCGCTACGTCGGCGAATTGCTGGCTGGCGAAGAAGGCCCGCTGAAAAAGAACTACAACATGCGCTGGGTCGCCGCGATGGTGGCCGACGTGCACCGCATCCTGAACCGTGGTGGCCTGTTCATGTACCCACGTGACAGCCGCGAGCCCTCCAAGCCGGGCAAACTGCGTTTGATGTACGAAGCCAACCCGATGTCGTTCCTGGTTGAACAGGCCGGCGGCGCGTCCACTGACGGTCACCAGCGCATTCTCGACATCAAGCCTGAAGGCCTGCACCAGCGTGTAGCGGTGTTCCTGGGCTCGAAAGAAGAAGTCGAACGCGCCACGGCTTACCACAAGGAATAAACCATGACTGCGCCCTGGCAGCCGTTGCTCGAATGGTGGTTCGGTTCAGCCGACGATCCGAACGAAGTGGCGGCACAGAAGCGCACGTTATGGTTCGGTAAGCGTGACAGCCAGGACCTCGAAGCGCGCACGCGTTTCGGGGATCTGGTGGAACAGGCACTGGTCGGCGGATTGACCGAGTGGACGCAATGTCCCGAAGGTTGGCTGGCCCTGGTGTTGTTACTCGATCAGTTACCGCGAATGATCTTTCGCGAAACCCCCAAATCCTTTGCAGGCGACCTGAGAGCCCAGGCTCTGGTGGCGCAAGGCATTGCCGCGGATTTCGATCGGCAACTGCTGCCTATCCAGCGGGTGTTCATCTACCTGGTGTTCGAGCATTGCGAACACCTGGCGGTGCAAAACGAAGCCGTCTCACGTTTTGCCGACTTGCTGGCTGAGCAACCCGAGGCGGATCGCGCGGTGTTTGCCGATAACCTCGATTACGCCGAACGGCATCAGAAGATCATCGCAAGGTTTGGACGCTTTCCTCATCGCAATGCGGTGTTGGGAAGGGAGTCTACGGCTGAAGAGTTGGAGTTTCTTGCAGGGCCTGGGTCTCGGTTCTAGCTATTCGTTGTTGCTGATACCGCCATCGCGAGCAGGCTCGCTCCCACAGGGATTTCGCCGTCCTTGTGGGAGCGAGCCTGCTCGCGATGGGGCCTTCAAGGGCGCATCAGATCCTGAAGCTCCCCACCAACTGCTTCAATCGCGCCGCTTGCTGCTCAAGATCAGCACAGGCGCGCAAGGTCGATTGCAGGTTTTCCACACCTTCCTGGTTCAGCGTGTTGATCTCGGTAATGTCGACGTTGATCGATTCGACCACGGCGGTTTGTTCCTCGGTGGCGGTGGCCACCGACTGGTTCATGCCGTCGATTTCGCCGATGCGCTGGGTCACGCTGCCCAGGCGTTCACCGGCCTGGTTGGCGATGCCGACGCTGCTTTCGCTCTGGCGCTGACTGTCGGTCATGATGGCGACCGCCTCACGGGCGCCGACTTGCAGCTCTTCAATCATCTTCTGYACTTGCTGCGCCGAGTCCTGGGTGCGGTGCGCGAGGTTGCGTACTTCGTCGGCAACGACTGCGAATCCACGTCCGGCCTCACCCGCGCGAGCGGCTTCGATCGCGGCGTTGAGGGCCAGCAGGTTGGTCTGCTGCGAGATGCTGGTGATGACTTCGAGAATCTGCCCGATGTTCACCGTGTTGCTGTTCAGCGTTTCAATGTTGCCGCACGAGTCGCTGATTTTGGCCGACAGCTGCTGCATCGCCGCGATGGTTTTATCCACCACTTGCTGGCCTTCTTCAGCCAGGCTGCGGGCGTCGCTGGAATGTTGCGAGGCGAGGGYGGCGTTCTGGGCGATTTCCTGGGCGGCGGCGCCAAGCTGGTTGATCGCCGCGGCCACGCTGCTGGTG
>NZ_JBFTLU010000197.1:0-7804 GCF_056396605.1 Pseudomonas sp. 05T35 | reverse complement strand
CCTGCAAAGGTACGAAAAGATCGAAGCTGTTGACGATCAGACCCAGCCACAACAACGGCAATACCAGTACATCCGGCAGCAATTGGTGGTCGGCGTCGATCAGACACATCGCCAGTAACCCCCAACTCAAGACCAGCCCCCACGCAGCTGTCCAACCGAAGCCGAAGTGCCAGGCGACAAACGCCGAGAGCACGCCACAGGCCAGTTCGGTCAAGGGGTAGCGGGTACTGATCGGCGCTTTGCAATTCGAGCATCGGCCGCGCAATACCAGGTAACTGAGCAGTGGAATGTTTTCCCAGGCGCGGATTCGATGAGCGCACTGTGGGCAGTGTGAATGCGGCAGCATCAGGTTGTAGGTCGGGCCCGGTGCTTCGGGCGGTAAACCCAGTACGTCCAGGGCTTGTTGCCGCCAGTCGCCCTCAAGCATTTTCGGCAGGCGCCAGACCACCACATTGAGAAAGCTGCCGATCACCAGCCCGAGCACGAGTGCGGTGACAACAAACGCCAGTGGGTAACCGGCCATGAATTCACTCAAGGGCATGTTCAAATCGCCGAGCCGAGTTGGAAAATGGGCAGGTACATGGCAACCACCAGCCCGCCGACAATGACGCCGAGCACCACCATGATGAACGGTTCCAACAGGCTGGTCAGGCTGTCGACCATATTGTCGACTTCAGCTTCATAGTAGATCGCAACTTTGTCGAGCATGTCGTCCAGTGCGCCGGACTCCTCGCCAATGGCGGCCATTTGAATCGCCATGTTGGGAAATATCCCGCTGGTGCGCATCGAGAAGTTCAATTGCATGCCGGTGGAGACATCTTGCCTGATGCGCAAGACCGCCCGTTTGAACACGATATTGCCAGTGGCGCCCGCTACCGAATCCAGGGCTTCGACCAAGGGCACACCCGCGGCGAAAGTGGTCGACAGTGTGCGGGCAAAACGGGCCACTGCCGATTTGTAGAGCAGTGCGCCGACTATCGGCATTTTCAGCAATTGCGCGTCCAGCCAGTCGCAAAAGCGTTGTGAGCGCCTGAGCGCATGGCGAAAGCCCAGAGACCCACCGATCAGGCCGCCGAGCAACAGCCACCACCACGCCTGCATGAACTCGGACAGACCGATCACCATCAGGGTGAAGGCTGGGAGTTCTGCACCAAATCCGGAGAACACCGACTGAAACTGCGGGACCACTTTGACCAGCAGAATGCCGGTGACGATGATTGCGACAAAGACCACGGCCAGCGGATAGGTCATGGCTTTTTTGATCTTGGCCTTGAGGCTTTCGCTTTTTTCCTTATAGGTCGCTATCCGCTCCAGCAACGTGTCGAGCGCGCCGGCCTGCTCGCCCGCGTCGACCAGGTTGCAGTAGAGCTCATCGAAGTACTGCGGCTTCTTACGCAGCGCGGTGGCGAAGCTGTTGCCGGCGGCGACTTCCTGTTTCACCTCGTCCACCAGCTTGCGCATGTTCGGGTTGTCGAAGCCCTCGCCGATGATGTCGAACGACTGCAGCAAGGGCACACCGGCTTTCATCATGGTCGCCATCTGCCGGGTGAAGAGGGCAATGTCCAGCGGCTTGATACGGTTGCCGAGATTGAACAGCGAAGCGGTTTTTTTCCGTACTTTGCCCGGGTTGATACCTTGTTTGCGTAGCTGCGCCTTGATCACTGCCGGGCTATGACCGCTCAGCTCGCCGGATATTTTGCTGCCTTTCCTGTCAGTGCCTTCCCAGGCGTAGACGCTGACCTTGATTGCTTTGACCGCCATGACTCAATCCTTGGTGACCCGGTTGATTTCTTCAAGGCTGGTGACGCCCTGCATGGCCTTGAGCAGGCCCGAGGTGCGCAGGTCATTGAAGCCGTCCTTGCGCATCTGCGTATCGATTTCCAGAGAATTGCCTTCAGCCATGATCAGCCGTTGCAGCTCCGGGGTGTTTTTCACCACTTCATAAATACCGACTCGCCCTTTGTAGCCGTTGTTGCAGTGATCGCAACCGACGGGTTCGTAGATCGTGAAGGAGCCGATGCGTTCCCGTGGGAAGCCTTCCTTGATCAGGGTATCGTCGGGAATCGAAAGGCTTTTTTTGCAGTGGCTGCACAGCTTGCGAGCCAGGCGCTGGGCAATGATCAGGTGCACGGCCGTGGCGATGTTGAACCCCGGGATGCCCATGTTGTGCAGGCGGGTCAGGGTTTCAGCTGCGCTGTTGGTGTGCAGGGTGGAAAGCACCAGGTGCCCGGTTTGCGCAGCCTTGATCGCAATTTCGGCGGTTTCCAGGTCGCGGATCTCGCCGACCATGATCACGTCCGGGTCCTGGCGCAGAAATGAGCGCAACGCCTGGGCGAAGTCCAGGCCTTGCCTGGGATTGACGTTGACCTGGTTGATGCCTTCCATGTTGATTTCCACCGGGTCTTCGGCGGTGGAGATGTTGATGTCGACGGTGTTGAGGATATTCAACCCGGTGTACAGCGACACGGTTTTCCCTGAACCCGTCGGCCCGGTAACCAGTATCAGCCCCTGAGGTTGCTTGAGCGCCGCCATGTACAGGTCTTTCTGGTCGGGCTCGTAACCCAGCGCATCAATGCCCATCTGCGCGCTGGAGGGGTCGAGAATCCGGATCACGACTTTTTCGCCCCACAACGTTGGCAGGGTGTTGACCCGAAAATCGATGGATTTGCTTTTCGACAGGTGCATCTTGAGCCGCCCGTCCTGGGGTTTTCGACGTTCCGAGATGTCCAGGCTGGCCATCACCTTGAGACGGGCAGCGATGCGATTGGCCAATTGAGTCGGCGGTCTGGCGACTTCGCGCAGCATGCCGTCGGTCCGCACCCGCACCCGATAGATTTTTTCGTAGGGCTCGAAATGCAGGTCTGAGGAGCCGCCCTTGATCGCGTCCAGCAGCATCTTGTTGACGAAGCGCACCACCGGGGCATCGTCGGAGTCCTGGCCGGTGACAGCGTCCTGACGCTGGTCGTCGACGGCTTCGATGTCCAGGCCCCCGAGGTCGATATCGGCCATGTCTTCCAGGCCCGTGCTGTGGCTGTCGAAGAATTTCTCGATGGCGTCGCTGAGCTTGTCGTCTTCGACCAGGATCGCTTCGGTGGTGAGCCCGGTGCTGAACTGGATATCGTTGATCGCCTGCTGATTGCTCGGGTCGGAAATGCCTACGAACAGTTTGTTGCCGCGCCGCCAGAGTGGCAGGGCGTGGTGCTGGCGAATCAGCTTTTCACTGACCAGGTCTTTGGGCTGGGAGTCTTTGTCGAGACAGTTGAGGTCAAGGAAGGCGACACCGAAATGCTCGGAGGCAATTTCCGCAACCTGGCGACTGCTCACCATTTTGTTCTGTACCAGATAGCTGACCAGGGAAACGCGATTGCGTTGAGCTTGCTGATACGCCTGTTGCGCGCTTTTGTCAGTGAGCAGTTCGGCCAGCACCAATTGCTTGGCCAGGCCGCTGAGAGCGATGTCATTCATTCGAGTACCAGGCACAGACAGTTCAAGACTTATAGCCTAGTCAACGGATGGGAGCGCACCAGCACTCTTGAGGTGACAAAAAGTGTCAGATAGTGCGGTTCCTCGGGGTACGCACCGGGCTTTTGCCGATCTGACACCCTGTAAGCAGGGGGCGCAGGGGTTGGCATGTGCTGTGCTTTGACTGGTTCAGGACATGAGATTTCGCCTCATGCATGGAGCCTGTTCTATGAATAATCAAAAAGGTTTTACCCTCATCGAGCTGCTGATCGTGGTGGCAATCATCGGCATCCTGGCGACGTTCGCGTTGCCGCTGTATTCCAAGTATCAAGCGCGGGCGAAGGTCACTGCGGGGCTGGCGGAAATTTCAGCACTGAAGGTGCCTTTTGAAGACATTATCAATCAGGGCACCGACCCGACACTGGCGCTGATCGGTGGCACGGCAACTACCGGTAACTGCACAATCACGGCATCGGGTACTGCTTCCAGCGGTGCAGGCACGATTGTTTGCACGATTGTCAATGCACCAGGTCCGGTGCTCAGCAAAACCATCACGCTGACGCGGACACTGGCCGGTGGCTGGACCTGCGCGACCACCGCGTTGCAGGACTATGCGCCCAAGGGTTGCACAGGCGTCTGATCCTGTATCGAAGCCTCAATGCCTCGCCTCTACGGACGCGAGGCATTTTYTCGACCGTTCGATGGCATCGCGGTAATTCGATAAAAGCCGCAACTTGCATGTCAACAACACCCGGGTCATGCATTTTGCATGACTTCAGTTAATTGGTTTTTTTGTAATATATTGATTTTTATCGGTTTATTTCGCTGTCTCAAGTTGGCACAGCCTTCGCACTGTCTCTGTTAACCCTGCTGAGAAGGCATGCAGCAGATTTTCTGGAAGAACAGGAGTTACTCGTATGAAGACGTTCGCTATCGCTGCCGCAGCTGCAACCGCTCTGACCCTGACCATGGCCAACGCTGCATTTGCGCAGACCACTCAAGCCACACAGTCGCCGATGGTGGTGGCTGCCGGTGAAATGACCAAGGCCGAGGAAGCTACTTCCGATACCTGGATCACCACTAAAGTGAAAAGCGATCTGGTCACCGAGAAAGGGATTCCTGGCACCGACATCAAAGTCGAAACCAACAAAGGCGTAGTTTCCCTATCGTCGAAAGTAGCCATTACCCAGTCTCAGAAAGAAATGGCCGTCGCTATCACCAAGAAAATCAAAGGCGTCAAAGCCGTATCGGCTGATGGCCTGATGACCCAGTAAGACCCAGGGTTTCCTGAGCCGGGAGAAGGGAATCTTGAGAGCGCTGTAGAACCAATGTGGGAGCGAGCCTGCTCGCGATGGCAACTCTTCATTCATCCTCTATGTTGAATGTCAGTCAGCTATCGCGAGCGGGCTCGCTCCCACATTGGCACATTGGATAGTCGTAACTTCAGCTACCGCGCTTGCTGGTGATTCGTACCAGACGGTTGCCTTCAAAACGCAGATATTGGTACATGCCGCTGTTCGGGCCGTAGGTCCATTCCTCAACCGGGACTTCTTCCCGGCGATTGGCGCTGCGTTTGTAGCCCAACGCATCACGTGCAACCGGCTCGCCACATTTGTGCAGCACTTCACTTGTGCGATCGCCGACACTGATCAACTGACTGCCGCAGCGCAAGGTATCGGTCTGGGCTTGCACCTGGCTGGCAAAGAGCGCC
The DNA here is from genome assembly GCF_056396605.1 of Pseudomonas sp. 05T35. Taxonomy (NCBI): domain Bacteria; kingdom Pseudomonadati; phylum Pseudomonadota; class Gammaproteobacteria; order Pseudomonadales; family Pseudomonadaceae; genus Pseudomonas; species Pseudomonas sp. 05T35. Next base: position 2,631 of record NZ_JBFTLU010000197.1, on the reverse strand, counting down.
AGTGCCAGGCTGATCAGCAATCGGCTATTCATGTTTACTCCGCGTCCAGGTGCATGGGCGTGACGACTTGGCCATCGCTTTCGGCTTCGCCCAGGTTAGCGTCAACGAAATACACCCGGTCATCGGCGAGCTGGGTTTTGTCGACCAGGTAGTCCTTGATGGTGCTGGCGCGATCCTGACCCAGTTGGCGCAGCAGCGCGGTGTCTGAAGACCAGAACTTGATCACGCCTTCACGCAGTTTGGCGGTGCGTTCTGTTTTGTCCAGTTGCGTCCATTCGGCCGGTGGCTGGGTTTTCAGGCGCGTGCGGTAGATGGCTTCGAGCAGCGGGCCTTTTTCGCTGTCCGGGACTGCCAGCAACGAGGCTTGCGCAGGGACTTTGTCGCCGCGACGCTGGAGCATTTTGTAGTAGTTGTACTGGTATTCACGTTCCAGTCGCTGTTCGGCAATCAAGGGGCCATCGCTCTTCTCGGCAGCGGTGCCTTCGATTTCCAGGCGAAGGGCCGGACGTTCCTTGAGCGCTTTGGCGAGGGTATCGAGCGCCGACTCGGCGTTTTTGCTCAGCTCGCTTGAGCCAGGTGCGAACGACACGCTGCCCAGGTCCTCGGCCCCACTGCCGTTGACCAGCCCGCCAATGAGCTTGAAGGGCGCCTCGGCCGCGCGCACGATCAGGTTGCGCAGGGTCTGCCAGATGATCGGCATGATGCTGAATTGCGGGTTGTTCAGATCGCCCGTTATCGGCAGATCAATGGAAATTTTGCCATCGCTGTCCTTGAGCAAGGCGATGGCCAGTTTCAGCGGCAAGCTCACGGCGTCCGGGCTGTCGACTTTTTCACCCAATTGCAGTTGCTCCACCACCACTTTGTTTTCGGCTTTCAACTGGCCTTTGACGATCTGGTAGTGCAGGTCGAGATTGAGCCGGCCCTTACGAATCCGATAGCCGGCAAATTTGCCGGAGTAGGGGGTCAGGGTGGTCAGTTCGACGCGTTTGAAACTGGTGGCGATATCCAGCGCGGTCATCGGGTCGAACGGGGTGACGCTGCCCTTGATGGTCACCGGGGCGTAGCGGTCGACTTTGCCCTTGATGTCGACGGCGGCGGGTTTGACCTGGCGGCTGTCGATAGTGCCGATCTGGCCGTTGAGCTGTTGAATGGCAGTGGCGAAGTTCGGTGTCAGGCTGAAGTCGGCGAAGTTCGCCGAGCCGTCGTTGATGGCAATCGCGCCGATGTGGATGCCCAGCGGCTTGTCCTTGCTCGCAGCAGGTTTTGCGGCGGCGGTTTTGCTACCGCTGTCAGCCGGTTGCGGGATCAGCAGGTCATTGATGTTGGTGGTGCGGTCATCGTTGATCATGAAACGTACATACGGCTGAAACAGGTTGATCTTGTCGATCGACAGGCTATCGCCGTGTTGGTAGTTCAGGCCTTCGACCACCACTTGCTGCCACTTGAGGAAGTCGCGGGTTTTCATGGTGTCCAGGGTGTGCAATTGATCGACCTGAGCGCGGCCAGTGACGCTGAACGCCAGTGGCTCGGTGCTTTTCAGGTCAACCGCCAAGTCGCTGCCGAGCATCCCGGAACGCAGCTCCAGACGAATGAACGGGGTGATATAGGACTGGGCGACACGCAGGTCGATGTCTTTGGTCTGGACCTTGAGCTTGGCGCTGATTGGCGCAAGGTTGACCTCGCCGTCCGCGAGAATCTTGCCCTGCTTGCCCAGGCCGGTATCGACCTTGAGGGAGAACGGCGAACCATTGAGGCTATCGAAATTCTTCACGTCGACGTTCAGCGGGCCAAGCTCCAGTGCCACCGCCGGTTGGGCCTGACGGTCGGCCAGGTGCACTTGATAGTTGCGCAGCTCGACATCCTTGAGCAGCACTTGCCAGGGTTTGCTCGGCACCGCGGGATCGGGTTTTGGTTGCGGCGAGTCTGCCGCCGCCGGGGCCTTGGTCGACTCGGGTTTGGTGGCCGGTTTGGCCGGTTGACTGGCGAAGAGTTTCTGCCAGTCGAGTTGGCCATCGGCTTCACGGGCGGCCCAGGTTTCGAGCTTCTGGCTGCGGATCTTGCCGACGATCACTTGTTGTTTGACCAGATCGACCGTGGTCTCGCTGACGTCCAGACGTTCGAGGCGCACCAGTGGCCGGCCATCCGGGGCCTTGATGGCGAACGGAGCAACGCTGACCGAAGCGTTGCTCAGCAGCAGTTCGGTTCCCTGCGTCAGGTTGAACTTGTAATCGGTGCTCAGGTTCAGCGTTCCGTCTTCGAGCACCAGCGGCAATGCGTCACGCACATAAGGCCACCAGGATTTCATTTTGCCGTCGGTGACTTTCAGTGTGCCTTCGGAGCTGATGGGCACCAGGCTGATGTGGCCGGTCCAGTCGATCCGGCCACCCGCCGGGCCAGCTGCGACGAGGGTCATGGCGGCGTTGTCGTCGGGCAGGGTACTGAGGTTGTTCAACTCCAGATTGAGCGTGTCGTAGAGGAACTCGATCGGCTCGCTCGGGCGCAGGTCCTGGAAGTGCACATAACCACCGGCCAGGTTGATGTGGTCGATGCGCAGCGGGAAGGGTTTGGCATTCGGGTCAGCAGGGGTCGGCTCGCTGGCCGGCAACTTGAACAGTTGCGTGAGGTTCAGGC
>NZ_JBFTLU010000196.1:0-9967 GCF_056396605.1 Pseudomonas sp. 05T35 | reverse complement strand
ATCCCGTGCTCTACCAACTGAGCTACGCCCACCATATCGCGCTACTTGTGCCAAAGCTGCCTAATGGCGCACCCGGCAGGACTCGAACCTGCGACCATCCGCTTAGAAGGCGGATGCTCTATCCAGCTGAGCTACGGGCGCCTTATTAGCTGTACCCTTGAAGGACTACAAACTAAGTGCTTTTCAGTCTTGCAGAACCGTAATTCCACTTGACCTTCTCAACCAGTGCTAGGCTGTGCCCGACAAGTGCGACGAATAGTATAGGCCGCCCCGAAGACCGTCAAATCCTTTTTGAAAAAAATTCATTTAATTAAAGGGCTTAGGGGAATTTGCAGACCAAGCGCCTTTGCCCTCACGTTCTGACATGCGAGAATGCGTTCTCTTTTCTTCCCCCTCTCGATGGTTAATCACGCGCAATGACTGCACAACTAATCGACGGCAAATCGATCGCCGCCAGCCTGCGCCAGCAGATCGCCAAACGTGTCGCCGAGCGTCGCCAGCAAGGTCTGCGCACGCCAGGCCTCGCGGTGATCCTGGTCGGCAGCGATCCCGCCTCTCAGGTTTATGTCTCGCACAAGCGTAAAGACTGTGAAGAGGTCGGCTTCCTCTCCCAAGCCTATGACCTGCCCTCCGACACCACCCAGCAGGCCCTGACCGAACTGATCGACCGCCTTAATGACGATCCGAACATCGACGGCGTGCTGCTGCAACTGCCTCTGCCCGAGCACCTGGACGCGTCCAAACTGCTGGAGCGCATTCGTCCGGACAAAGACGTGGATGGTTTCCATCCTTATAACGTCGGCCGCCTGGCACAACGCATCCCTCTGCTGCGCCCGTGCACCCCTAAAGGCATCATGACCTTGCTGGAAAGCACCGGTGCCGATCTCTACGGGATGGATGCAGTGGTTGTTGGTGCCTCCAATATCGTCGGTCGTCCGATGGCGATGGAATTGCTGCTGGCCGGTTGCACCGTAACCGTGACCCACCGTTTCACCAAGGATCTGGCCGGCCACGTCGGTCGCGCCGACCTGGTTGTAGTCGCCGCAGGCAAACCTGGCCTGGTCAAAGGTGAATGGATCAAGGAAGGCGCCATCGTCATCGACGTCGGCATCAACCGCCAGGAAGACGGCAAGCTGGTAGGCGATGTGGTTTATGAAACCGCCCTGCCCGCTACAGCAGGCGTGTAGCGCTTTCCTGTCTCATACTCATAACATGTTTTTTGAGTTTCGCAGCGCACCCCAAAGTGGAAAACCTCAGCATTTACTGGGGTTTTACCACTCTGGACCACACAAGAAACACCTACAAAACGCATGCATTGGTACAAAAATTGGTACGAGCCCCCCCCCTCTCGGCGTCCTGCCGACCGTACATCCCCCAAATGCCTACAGCTCGTCGCCACACCCTCGCCCGACCATCACATCTCGATTACTGTGCATCCAAACAGTACACCGTAAAGGCGCCTACCGTGGATCCCCTCGACATCGAAGCTAGCGACTGACAGGGCTCAAAAAAAAGGCCCCACATAGTGCGGGGCCTCCTTCATTACCCAGCTCGTAAATTAAAGCGATTGCAAAGCAATACTCGCGCTTTGAGAGTCCTGCGGACTGTCGGCGTCCATCCACACATACTGCGTACCATCACCTTGCATATTGTAGGAAACACTCTGGATTTGCGTAGCCGTGATGGTGACGGCACCTGGCTGCGAAGCTGTAGGCCCAATGCTGGTGACTTGGCCTGAGAGCAAGCCGTTCGAGGTTTCATTGACCACGAACACGGTGGCCTTGGCCTCGCGGAACTGACACGAAATGAATTGGGTAATCTTGCTGGCGATCGTCAGGTTCATCCATTTCGATGGTGGTACCGCGTAATAACGGGTGTACTTGCTGAACGGATACTGTTCACCGTTGGCTTGCAGCGGATTGTTGCTCAGGCCACTGGTATTGGTCGGCATACTGGTACTACCCAACCAGGCTTCGACCTGAGCGATGCCGCTGTTGGTGCCCAGTGAAATCGAGATGGTTTGAGTGTCAGTACCCGAGACAAAACGTATCACCCGCTTTGAGGGTAATACGTTGTCCGCCGTTCCAGTTAATCGCAGCTGTTGCTATAGCGAAGCTTTCCATGTGGATGCCCTTTCCTTGGTTGATCATCAATAGGTTTAACGCGCAGTGACAGCTCCACTTCCGCTACGCGTGGATAGGAGGCTAGCCTCCCTTTCTATTCCCGTTTGTTAATATCTAGATTCATTGGCTATAACCAGAAAGAGCCTAAAAGCGTTCCAAGCAGGCCATTTTGAATCATTCAAAAAAGAGAGTTTTTCAGGGGCAGGCCAAAGCCTTTCGCCAGGAGAAATGTCCGACATTCGCGACCGGTGGTGCTTACGCCAGAGCTGGCTCGGGAATGGCTGGACCTGACCACATCAAAGGAATACGCCGAACAGATGGTGCTGCTCCAGGGCGAACCGGCCGGAGCCTTCGAATGGTTCAAGGTCAGCCCCGGCGTGGGCAATGTGCGCAACCAGAGCCAGAGTCTGATCAAACCGATCAGCGAACCATTTCTCTGACGAATGCCTGACACGCAGCCAGCGCGATCAATCCCCGGTCACCATCGTCGGTGATGCCGATAATTCGTTGAGCATGCGCCGGGTCAAGTCGGGCGCGCGCTCCTCCATGAACCACGCCGCCGGCGCCGGTAGCGGCTGGCACTGCGCAACCACTGGCTGAATCCGCTGCGTCGATGAGGACTGACAGCCGTAGATCGGAAGTAGCAAGACGATCGCGCAGGCGAGCCTGGTCTTTTTGAGCATTGGTCAAAGCCTCGTAGTGAGTTTGGTCGCTGRCCGCCAGGCGCTGCTCGAGCGCGAGGCGTTTGTCTTGTTCGGTGCGCTGCTGGGCTGCAGCGGCCAGGGTCAGCTGATTCAGCGTCTCGCCGTGGAGCCTCGCCTGTTCTGCCAACTGCCGGCCGTAGCGCCAGTCCTGTAGTTGCCAGGTCAGCGCCGCCGCGCCGCCGGTCACAATGGCCAGCACTGCGACGACACCGCCCAGCTTCCACGCCGCGGCATTCACATCAGAGCCCTGCGCACGCCTTCCACCAGCACCCCGTCTGGATAAGCAAACCCGGCGTTTTCGTGGTGGATGATGGCTTTTACGAAGCCCTGCATCACCACTGGTCTGGCCAGATCGATCTCGGCGCCAGGCCAGGTGCCGGTATTCGCCTCGATGGCGCGCACGTAAGCACCGGTATCGTTCTCGATGCTCGGCGCCCAGCGGCCAATGATCGCCTTCACCGTCTTCAGTCCGTGCTTGCGTTGGTAGGTCAGCAAGGTTTTACCCAGGGCACGGATACCGTTCTCGGCCGTGTCGAAGCGGGCGAACCGCTTCTCGATCGCCGGATCTGGCGCGAGCTGGCCCTGCCATTGGTTAGCCGGGCTGTAGTCAATGTTTCCGGGGTTTCGGTTGCGCACGCCGCGCGTCTCGGTGATGGCCATGCTTTTCTCCAGGCATAAAAAAACCCGCTCAAGGCGGGTATCGGTGTTCGGTTGGGTATCAGGCTTCGGTGACAGGTGCGTCGGTCATTACCGGCATCTCTACCGCTGGCGCATCCGGTACCAGGATGTGCAACGTGATCATGTGCTTCAGGTCGTAGGGCTGGCCGTCCTTGGAGACCGTCACCGTTAGCAGGTCGTCTGCGAAGTCAATCTCCACATCGGCCCGGCTGTCCATCTGGTTCACCGTGTAGCCCCAGCCATCGTTGATCGGCGGAAACGGCACCAAGCCCAGGCTGCCGGTCACGCAGTACACGCCAGCCGATTTCCGATAGGAGCCCACCTCATGCGAGCCATTTGAGGCCAGGTCGTATATCTCGCCCGTGGCGCCCAGTACGTTGATTGCTGCTCTTGCCATGTTCAGATCGCCTTCAATGTGCCATCGGCGGCACGGGTGGTGTTACCGGTGTGATAGATCTCCTGGAGCGGCGTAGCGTTGTCGCCATAGATCGATTGAAACTTGATCGTCCCGCTACTGCCACTAGTCCCATAGGGCCACGCGATAATCAGCCGGTTGAAGCCAGCCCCAAAGCGAATGGTTTGCTTGTAGTAGTAGCCCGTTCCACCAGTAGGCGCACCCGGCGAGCCCGGGCCGTACAGATTTGAGTCAAAGCCAGGGGAGGCATCCGCCATCCAGCTTTTGCTGGCGTCCGCGGTCTGCGCCCAACCCAAGTCTTCCGCTTTAGCCAGTCCACCTATGGTGCGGCCAGCGTTGAGCGTAGCCGCCGACCCGAGCCCAAGCCCGGCACGTGCCGCTGCCTGGGTTTTGCCACCCGTCCCGCCTTTCTCCACAGGCACCACGTTCTCAGTCGACACGGAGCCGAGGCCGGCCAGTGTCGAGCCCCACTGCTGAATGATGCTCTGCGCCTGATCGGCAAGCTGCTTCACGTACCCCTGAATCGGGGCCACCGTATAGCTCGCACCGGCGGCTGTAGGGCCGGCATATGCCGGGAAAATTGCCAGTACCGTTGCGCTGGCGACGTTGGTCACTTCGTGCAGCGCGCCATTCGGGCCGATGAATGCATCGCCCACCCGGCTGTTCGACGCGAAGTCGGTGCCCACGCCAGTCACGCTCGTTGAGCCATTTGTTACGGTCACTTTTCCATCTCTGTACCAGGGCATAGAGTTTTCCTTAATTTAAGCAATAAAAAACCCGCACTGGGCGGGCCTCACTAATTGTAATTCTGTATTAGCCGAGCTTGGCAAACATGGCGGGCAACCAGAATGCATAGGGATTGGAGAAGGCTATAGTAACAACGTACAAAGCCTTGTTCGGAAAGTCCCACCACGTATACAGAGCACGCCCAACATTATCCGCACTATTCATCCTCATCACGAATGAGTTAGCTAAAAGATATTCATTTTCAGGAAAATCAAACGGCACCGTATAAAAGTTAATGTATTCGCCTTGATCCCCGCGCTCAGTTTTAACGTAGGTCCAATTCTGAAAAGCCCGAGTAAACAATAGATTAGGGGTTCCCGAATCGAAAATAGGGGTGCCTGCCGATGAGAACAGCCTTAACCCATAATTAGCTGTAGGCTGCGCGCTAAATGAAGCGACTATATATCGCCCATTTGGAAAAAAACCTACCTGATTATACATACCAGTCACAAAACCGGTCCAATTACCAGGGCTGCCCCGTACAGCTCCGGCAGCCCCCATTTTCAACAATCCCCCTACGGTGTCCGGCCTGATGAAAATCATAGGCTGCTCGGCGGTTGTAATTGGACTTGGAAATGTAACAAGTGACATATAATTACCCGGACCATAGTTTGGCGCATAGCGCCCACTGTATATGACACACAACCTGGAATACTCAGAATCCAGAACAACAACATTGTCGTTGTTTGAAAAACTCAACCCATATGTCATTAACGAAACCTCACGACAAACAGGCGCATAGTCCCATCCGTGACCGAGCTAGCGTCGAATGTTCGCGTATAGTTGTAAACGCGCGCGACACCATCAAGCATTTCAGTCTCAAACTGGCGCTGATTGTTTGATACAGGACCGCTGGGAACCACAAACGCAATTGCGTTACCGGGATTACACCCCGGCACCGTGAAGCTCTGAATTTCCTTCGCCCAAGTAAATGTCACAAGCACTGATAAAACGAGTCTGACAGTGAACGAGTTTTCATCCAGCTGAAGCGCACCATCGCTACCCCATATCCGTAATCCGTGAGTCATGCGTCAAGATCCCCCAGTTGCACCCTTTTCACATTGTTTTGGTCATAGACCTTGATGGCTCTGTTGGTCATCGTCAGTCGTCCACCGCCTGGCGCTGAGCCGTTGAACTCCAAATTTCCGGCCTTATCCAGGCGCCAGCCCAGCGTGCCGGGAATGTAGTTGTCCGATTGCAGCGCCTGGCCAATTTTCAGCATCGAGATACTGCCGTCCTGGATGAACGCATCCCGAATAAACGTCTGCCCACCCGACACCGCGAACGGCGAAACAGGCGTGCCATTGGCCAGGTTCAGCAACATGAAGGTGTCGGCCCTGACAACAAACTGGGACGAAACTCCGGTGGGATCAACCTGAAGACCCAGCCCGAACGACGCGGCGTACTGCTGGCCGCCGGCAGTGGTCTCCATCTTCACCGACCACAGCGTCGATAACTTACCCTCGACGGTTGCCTGCGCCTGGGACACGGTCTGCACCGCAGCGGAGTTGCCGTTGATCGATGCCTGCAGCTGCTCCGAACGTTCAACTTGAGCCATATCCGCCGTGGCCCGTGCGCGGGTTTCCTGCGCAAACAGCGCCGTGCTCTGCCAGTCCTTGACGACCCCAGACAGTGCCCCGTCGCCGGTGTCGTCCCTGCCGATCGTGTACACAGCGCGTACGGTGCTCTTCACACCGGCAACCGCCTCATCAGTTGCCGCTTGGGCCGTCTCGACCTGCTGAATATCAGCCGCATTGCCATCGACGCCGGCCTTCAGTTGATCCAGGCGTTCGGCCGTGGCCAGCTTGTCCGTGGCGACCACAGATTCCAGCGAGCGGATGCCCGCCTTGTTCTCGCCCACCGCCGCATCCAGTGCCGTGGTGCGCTCGACCTGCGCCAGATTGTCGGCCGCCTGGACCTTCACCTGCTGCGCAAACGAGGCGCTAACATCCCAGTCGTTGAGCGCCCCGGCCAGCGATGCCGATCCATCGTCAGCTCGGTACGCCGCCCGCAGCGACTGCAAGGCTGTGGCCGAAGCGGTGACCTTGCCGTCCACCTCGGTGATCTTGGTGGTATTGAGTGCCACCTGTTCGGCCAGCGCGTTGGCGGATTGCAGCAGGGTTCCGACATCCGTCCAGTAGTTGGCATTCGGTGGCGTTGCATCCACCGGTATTGCATCGATGGCCTGGTACAGGTGCTGGCCCTGCCGAACGATCTCGCCGGCGACATACGTCTTGGCCGGGTCATATGCCAAAGCGTCGGTGACCAGGTCAATCAGCTCTGTCAGTTCCGCCTTGGCCTGATCCAGGCGGTCATTCACCGACCCCGGACCACTACCATCGATCAATTCGATACGGTCGAGCAGATGCTTGCCCAGCTCCGACTCGGTGAGTTTGCCGACCAGCATGTCCAGCACCGGCGCAGCATCCGAACTGGCCTGCCCCATCACCCCGTTGCCGACCGGATAGAACGGCCCAATGTTGCCGGTCCGATCGATCAGGCGCGCCCAGAAGAACAACGTCGCACCCGCCTTCAGGCTCTGCATCGAGTAGTCGCTTTGCGGGTACGCCAGATCCGCCAGCTTGGTCGCAGCCTCCAGATTGTTGGTCGGCCCATACCAGAGTTCCGTGCGCTGGGTATCCTCGGCACCCGCGGGGAAGCCCCACTTGAGGCCGATGCCGAATAGCAGGCTGGTGGTGTTCAGGTACGACACCGCCGGCGGCAGGCCCTCCTTGCCCTTGAGCTGTGTCAGGTTCGAGCTCTTCCAGATCGACGAGATGTCGAAGGCACTCACCGCGCGCACCCGGGCCAGATAAGCACCCGCGTAAATGCCGGACACATCGACGCTGGTTGCACCTGTGCGCTGCACCTTGATCCAGTTGCCGCTGTCCTTGCGCCATTCCACGTCATAGGTGACGGCGCCGGTCACAGCCGGCCACGAGATGTTCATGGTGCTGATCGCGATGCCTTGATCTACCGAGTAGTTCGAAGACAAAGTAACGCTGGCCGGCGGCGGCACGACGGTGATCGGAATCACACTGATCGGCCGCTCTTCCAGGCGCGCGCCGGTGTCGATGTGCGCGAACTTACTCGGGTCGTACTGGACGGCCGAGATTTCGAAGACGCCTGGTTCTGGCCGAGAGACGCTGGTCACCCGGTACAGCGGAATGGCCAGGTCGTCGGCATCCAGCGCCCATACCAACTGCGGCTCCGGCGCTACCGAATACGCGACCGTCACAGTCACCTTCCGGCCGCTGACTAGTTGCACCGTCCGCCCCTCGCACTTGCCATTCGGCAGGTTGAGAATCAGTCGGTCACCGGCCTTGGCCTGGGTATCGCGATCCAGGGTGATGACCCGACCGGACACCGCCGAGATCCGCCCACCGACAGCGCGGCCCGCCAGTAGCTCGTCCGCCACGGGGATGACGTAGCCAGGCAGCGGGATGCGGCCGTCGAGACCAACCTTGAACGAGATACCGCGGTCCTTGGAATTTGTCAGCAGCGCCCACTTGCCGCGGCGCTGCGCTTCCGACTCCCGGGTGCAGCCGATCGCACTGATCTCCAGCGGGTTATCACCGTAACGCCGCTGCAGCTTGGCATCGGTCACCGCGGTGACGTCCGTATCGTAGTTGTTCGCCGGGTTGTCGTAGCTGATCAGGGCGCGGCTGTACCGGGTGCGCTCAGAGGCACTGGAGTAGGTAAACTTGCCGTCGATAACATTGGCCCGGGTATAGGCGAAGTCGAAGTCGGTCGCGCGCGGCATGTCGGACAGCGTGAAGACTTGGCCTTGAGCCCAATAGGTCATGCCCCGGTAGATCGCCGAGATGTCACGCAGCAACGACCAGGCGTCAGCCTTGCTCTGCAGGTTCAAGTTGCAGATGAAGCGCGGTTCCTGGCCACCCTTCCCGTCCGGCACCAGTTGGTCGCAGTACTGGGCGATCCGGTACAGCTCCCACTTGTCCACCTGCCAGGGTTTGATGCGTCGGCCGAGGCCGAAGCGGTCGTTGACGGTAATGCCGTAGGTCGCCCAGGCTGGGTTATCCGTCCAGGCCAGTTTGAAAGTGCCGTCCCAGATCCCGGTGTAGCTTCGGGTCTCCGGGTCGTAGTTGCTCGGCACCTGAAACTTGCGCAGCTTGCAGTCGATCGTCACAGCCGGGATGTTGCGAAACTGCTCGGCCGAAAACTCGATATAGAGCAGCGCGGTGTTTGGGTACCGCAGCTTCGCGTCGATTACCTCGGTGAAGCCGGCGATGCTCATGGTGTCGGCGATCTTGTTGTTGTTCTGGTTCGGCGTGACGCGCGTCACGCGGATCAGCCAGCCGCTGGTGGCCGCCGGCAGATCGAGCCGACGCGTGCGTTCGTAATTGCTGGTCGTCTTGCCGTCGACCGCCTCGCTCAGCACCTGCTGATAAGCGCCACCATCGGTGGCCAACTCGACCTTGTACTCGATCCGGTAGCCGTTGACGTTGCCGCTCGAATCAATGGACTGCAACATGGGCCAGGCAAAACGCAGGCGCACCGCCGAGAGTTCAGTGTTGCTAATCGCGCGCACCCACGGCGTGCCGCTGCGCAACTCGATGCCGAGGGTGGTTTCGTTCTCGACCGAGGGGATACCCTGGATGYAATCCTGCTCGACCGAGCCGCTGCGAAACTCCCACTTCACGTTTGGGAAGTTCATGTTGCCCTGCGGGTCTTGCAGCGGCGTGTTATCCAGATAGATGTCCTGCGCCGTTGGCTGGCCGGCGAACTCGCCCTCACCGACGGCGATCAGGATTTTGGCCATCGCCACCGAACGCAGACTGTCGGGAGCTTCGGTTGGCATCTTGGGTTTGTCCGATCCGCCCTTGGCGCCGTAGATGTCGAGCTGTTGTGCTGCGCCCATGCTTTTCTCCAGGCAAAAAAATACCGCCTCTTGGGCGGTTGCGGTGTGTGGTGGTTTGGCTACATCTGGTCTTCGGCGTAGATCGCGGCACTGATGATCGCACCGCCCACTCGGCGTTTGCCGATGCAGAGCGGTACCGGGTTGCCGGATGCGGTGGTGTTCTTGGCGCTGCCGAAGGCGTAGCCAGGGGTGTTCTCGGGGGCGGCGCTGGTCTTTAGGCCTTTCGCTTGGGGGCTGAGCATTTGGATTACACCGCCAGCGGTCATTGCGACGCCACCACTGAGCAAGGCGGAAGACGTTGCCAAGGCCGCCGGTGTACCGGTCATTGCGACGCCACCACTGAGCAAGGCGGAAGACGTTGCCAAGGCCGCCGGTGTAC
>NZ_JBFTLU010000195.1:0-7861 GCF_056396605.1 Pseudomonas sp. 05T35 | reverse complement strand
GGGCATGACTTACCATTCCAAGGTCAGTTACCACTTGGACGCCAAGACCAAGGTCACTGACGGCATCTTTAGCGTGTTGGGGGTCAGCGGCCGGAGTTATGACGCTTCGCTGGATGTGGATACCCCAGAGTCTGTGGACTTCTCGGTGACTCATCAGCTCAATAATGACTGGACTCTATATTTAGGGAGCACCTGGACACGCTGGAGTCGCTTTAAAGAGTTAACCATCGAGAACACGGGTTTACCCCCTTTGTTGAGCGGCTCGCTGGGCACTATTACCGAAGAACAGAACTGGCATGATACGTGGGCTCACGCTATCGGCACGGCGTACAAATTGAACAGCCAATGGGTACTTCGCGCAGGCTTCTCGGTCGACCAGTCGCCCACCAACAACACCAACCGAGGACCACGTATTCCCACGGGCGACCGGAAGGTTATCAGCTTCGGTGCTGGCTGGACTCCGGCGGACAATGTCACGATCGATGTTGCTTATTCCTACCTATGGGAGGAGAGCGTGCAGATCAACGACGCCTCTGCGAACAGAGGTGCATACAGTGCCAAATTCAAGAACAGTGCGAGCGGGCTCGGTACGTCCGTTAGTTACCGCTTCTAATTGAGTGCTGTTACACGATAAATGTCCTGTCGGGAGCATGCGTTGCCTCCCGACCTTCAAGAACATATCTCGGGCCTTTCCCCTGAGGTAAAAGGCCCCTTTGTCGCCCCCTCAGACTCCCATCACCTGCGCCATAAGGCTCTGATGAAACCGACGAGGCGTGGCCCAAGTCAAGACAGTAATGGCCTTGTTGCCAAAACCCGGCACCACACTCATGCGTCCGGCTTGCAGCGCACGGATTCCTGCACGCACGACGGGTTGAGGCTGCATCATCACCATTTTCAAGGTCGGTGTGATCCGTTGCTTGGCGCTTTCTGCAAATCCGGTATCCGACATTCCTGGGCAAAGAGCGGTAACGACGACGCCGTCATTTTTCAGTTCGCGATGAAGCGCATCAGAGAAGCGAAGAACATAGGCTTTCGCGGCAGAGTAAACGGCGAAATTCTTCACGCCCTGGAAGGACAGCAAGCTGGCGACCATCAGGATGTGCCCACGTTTGCGGGCTCGCATGTCGGCCGCGAAAAGGCGTGTCAGCCCTGTCAGGCTGGCGATATCCAAATCAATCATGGTCAGAGACTCATCCAGAGGCTGATCCAGGAAAGGCCCCTGCAATCCATGACCCGCATTGTTGATKAGCACATCGATCACTATATTGCGTTCGCTGAGTCGCTCATGCAGTTCGATGATCGCCGGGATCGAGGACAGGTCTACTTGTTCGACGATCACATCAATGCCGAAGCGTTCGCGCAACTGCGCCGATAGCGCTTCGAGCTTACTCAGTCTTCTTGCTACCAGAATGAGCGATTTTCCCTGCGCTGCATATTGCCGGGCAAACTCCTCGCCAAATCCGCTTGATGCTCCGGTGATGAGCACCCAGGAATTCTCGTTCGACTTCATTTCGCTGTACTCCGGTTGGTTTCTATTGAGCAATTGGCTACTGACCGCGTCCGTCGGTGAACGAACCCGCGCTCGGATTGGGTAGTAGCTGAAAGAGGAGGGGGAGGTGCGTGCATCAAGTGCTACGTCACCTGGTTAAATCATCGTGTCGCAACAGGCTGGGCTTCAGGAGGCTGCCAGCCACCACCGAGCGCCTTGAATGCCGCGACCGCCGCCCGTGCCGATTCCGTTCGTGCTTGTGCCCGGGCATCGGAAGCCTGCAGCATCGTCTCGTCGGCGTGCAGGACGTCGATCAGGCTGGCAGTGCCTTTCTCATAGGCAATGAATGACGATTGGCGAGCCTGTGTCAGAGACGCCTCTCCCCCAGTGAGGGTGGTTGCTTGAGCTTCCCGATTCACCAGTGAGGAGAGCGCGTTCTCGACATCCTCGGTGGCGCGCAGCACAGACTGACGGTAAGCAGCCAGGGTTTCGGCTTCCTGTCCCTTGGCTTGGTCGATTTGGGCGTTTATGCGACCAAAATCGAAGAGCCTCCAGCGCAATCCCAATACGCCCGCCGACTGGCTGGCGCCGCCAGTAAAAAGGTTGCCTGCGGATACAGCCGTGGCACTGCCCAGCAATGCGCTAAGGGAGAATTTCGGGTAGTACTCGGCAATCGCCTCCCCGATGCGTGCGTTTGAGGCCGCAAGACGGCGCTCAGCCACAATGAGGTCTGGCCTGCGGCGCAGCAAATCGGCCGGCGTTCCCATCGCCTTTAATTGCGGCGCTACAGGAATGCTCCCCGMACTTGCCAGTTGTGTGCGGTGAGTGCCTGGCGGCGTGCCGAGCATGACATCCAGCGCATTCATGGCGGCATCCAGACCGGTCTGCAGGACCGGCACTGTCGCTTGGACCTGCGATAGCGCGCCCTCTGTCTGGCGAACCTGATAGTTGGCGGCGAGCCCCTTGCTGTAGAGCAATTGGACTTTCTCTAGTAGCTCCTGCTGTGTTTTGACTTGTCGGTTCGCAATGTCCAGCCGGGTCTGCAGTCCGCGGACAGTGATGTAGATATCAGCGGTCTGCGCGGCGATGGCCAATCGTGTGGCAGCGACGCCCGCCTGGGAAGCTTGGTACTCGGCCAGAGCAGCCTCGCGTCCGCGGCGCAATCCGCCAAAGACATCTACCTCCCAGCTGGCATCGAGGTTGGCCTCGTAGGAGCTTCCGTACCGATCATAGCCAGGCGTTGAGTTCAACACCTGGCCGAGCGGCGTCTCGATTGACTGGTAGGAGCGCGCGGCCTGTCCGCTGATGTTCCCTGAGGGCAGTAAAGCGGCATTTGCGGCGCCCAGTCCTGCCCGTGCCTGCGTGACTCGCGCCGACGCCTGCGCCAGATCCAGGTTCTGCTCAAGTGCCTTGGAGACGAAGTCGGCTAACAGTGGATCACCAAAGCCTTCCCACCAGGCGACAAGACCGGCCGGCGTCGCCCCAGGCCTCTGTTCGACAGAAGACTGCCCCAGGTAATGGTCCGAAAGTGGGGCGTCCGGACGGTGATAGTCCGGACCGACCGCGCAACCTGTCATCAAGCTGGCACTCACCAAGAGAGCAACGGGACGGAGGGTAGGCATTGAGGTTCCTTCAATTGAGGATGTTTGTGACCATATTACGTTATGGTCACTTTCTGTCAATCGACACTCTTTGGGCTAAGCTCAAGGTTGGCCATCAGCGTGCGGCAATACTAGTACTGAGATTAAGGGGCTCGGTATTTCATAAAAAGTGACCATTGACAGATATGGTCACCAGACTGAGAATATGGCGCCTGTCCTATTTTTTAAGTAAGGGAACTTATGCGCCGGCTTCGACCTGTCCCCATTGCCGCTTGCTTGTTGCCTCTCGTCCTGACGGCGTGTGGCGACTCATCCACCGTTGAAGATCCACGCACGCAGGCCCCTTTGGTGAGGTCTTCTGCGGTTCAGGCTTCGTCCGACGTCTCACGTTCTTTCACGGGTGTCGTGGCTGCTCGCGTCCAGGGCGATCTGGGTTTTCGGGTATCAGGCAAGGTGCTTGAGCGTCTGGTTGACACCGGTCAGACCGTTAAACGTGGGCAGCCACTCATGCGCCTTGACCCAATCGACCTGGGGTTGCAGGCGCGAGCACAGCAAGAGTCAGTCATAGCCGCTCGGGCCCGAGCCAAGCAGACTGCAGATGACGAGGCGCGATATCGCGACCTGGTCGCCGCAGGTGCTGTTTCTGCATCGGCCTATGACCAGATCAAAGCCGCAGCGGATACCGCAAAAGCGCAGCTCAGCGCTGCTGAAGCGCAGGCTGACGTTGCCCGCAATGCTTCTGGTTATGCGGTGCTGTTTGCGGATTCCGACGGCATAGTGGTGGAGACGCTCGCCGAGCCCGGACAAGTTGTCAGCCCGGGACAGCCCGTGGTTCGACTGGCGCGGGCAGGGCAACGCGAAGCCATCGTGCATCTGCCCGAGACGCTACGCCCCACAGCAGGATCCACTGCGCAGGCGACGCTTTATGGCAATACCACGGGTGCAGTTACAGCGAAGCTGAGGCTGCTTTCTGACTCGGCCGACCGTATGACGCGCACCTTCGAGGCGCGGTATGTGCTTGAGGGCGCACTGGCCAATGCACCGCTAGGTTCGACCGTTACACTTCGGATCGCTGAAAGCACCAGGCAAGGGCAGGGGCTGCAAGTACCGATCGCTGCCGTTTATGACCCAGGCCAAGGCACTGGCGTGTGGGTCATCGCCGGTACACCGGCGAAAGTGACTTGGCGATCTGTTCAGGTCCTGGGCTTGAGCGACGACGCAGCGCGAGTCGCAGGCGATCTCAAGGTCGGCGAAAAGATTGTAGCGTTAGGCGCGCATCTGCTGCGCGATGGTGAGGAGGTGAGACTGGCTCAACCGGGTGACGTCAAGGTTGCCGGGAGTCATCCATGAGCGAGGGGCGCTTCAATCTTTCCGCGATCGCCGTTCGTGAGCGCTCCATCACGGTGTTTCTGATCTTCCTGATCGCCGTTGCGGGCATCCTGTCGTTCTTCCAACTGGGGCGTGCGGAAGATCCTCCGTTTACGGTCAAGCAATTGACGGTCATTACCGCGTGGCCGGGCGCCACGGCGCAGGAGATGCAGGATCAGGTAGCAGAGCCACTTGAAAAACGCCTGCAAGAACTGAAATGGTACGACCGCACGGAAACTTACACCCGTCCAGGCCTCGCTTTCACGATGGTGTCACTGCGCGATAGCACGCCGCCCTCGCAAGTGCAGGAGGAGTTCTATCAGGCGCGTAAAAAACTCGACGATGAGGCCCGGAAGCTGCCGGCGGGTGTCATCGGGCCAATGGTCAACGACGAGTTTTCGGACGTGACATTTGCACTGTTCGCCCTGAAAGCCAAAGGCGAACCGCAGCGACTGTTGGTACGTGATGCAGAGTCGTTGCGCCAACAACTGTTGCATGTGCCGGGCGTGAAGAAGGTCAACATTATTGGTGAGCAACCCGAGCGCATCTTTGTTTCCTTTTCCCATGATCGGCTGGCCACCTTGGGCGTATCGCCTCAGGACATCTTTGCCGCGCTGAACAATCAGAACGTGCTCACACCTGCCGGTTCGATCGAAAGCAACGGGCCACAAGTCTTCCTCCGGCTGGATGGCGCCTTCGATAAGGTGCAAAAGATTCGTGACACACCCATTGCGGTTCAGGGGCGGACGCTGAAGCTCTCGGACGTGGCGACGATCGAACGTGGTTATGAAGATCCGGCAACCTTTCTCGTGCGTAATAACGGTGAAGAGGCCTTGTTGCTGGGGATCGTGATGCGTGAGGGCTGGAACGGTCTTGACCTCGGCAAGGCGTTGGACGCGGAGACGGTCAAGATAAATGAAGGCATGCCTTTGGGCATGACGCTCTCCAAGGTCACCGATCAATCTGTAAATATCAGTTCGGCCGTCGGCGAGTTCATGGTCAAGTTTTTCGTCGCGCTGCTTGTGGTGATGCTTGTCTGTTTCCTCAGCATGGGCTGGCGCGTAGGCGTTGTGGTCGCTGCGGCTGTACCGTTGACGTTGGCGGTGGTGTTTGTGGTGATGGCGGCCACTGGAAAGAACTTTGACCGTATCACCCTCGGCTCGTTGATTCTGGCGCTCGGACTGCTGGTGGACGACGCCATCATTGCTATCGAAATGATGGTGGTGAAAATGGAGGAGGGCTACGACCGCATCAAAGCTTCCGCGTATGCCTGGAGTCATACAGCCGCACCGATGCTTTCCGGTACGCTGGTGACGGCTATCGGCTTTATGCCCAACGGCTTCGCGCAGTCGACAGCCGGCGAGTACACCAGCAACATGTTCTGGATCGTGGGCATTGCCCTGATTGCCTCCTGGGTGGTTGCGGTGGCCTTTACCCCGTACCTGGGTGTGAAGATGTTGCCGAACATCAAGAAGGTGGAGGGTGGTCATGCGGCCATCTACAACACCCGAAATTACAACCACTTCCGCCAGGTGTTGACGCGTGTCATCGCTCGCAAATGGCTGGTAGCCGGTACTGTTATCGCAATGTTTGGCGTGGCGATTCTCGGCATGAGCCTGGTCAAGAAGCAGTTCTTCCCTACCTCGGACCGTCCAGAGGTATTGATTGAAGTGCAAATGCCTTATGGAACCTCCATTGAACAGACCAGCGCCACTACCGCCAAGATAGAGGCCTGGCTGCAAAAGCAGGATGAGGCAAAAATCGTCACCGCTTATATCGGGCAAGGCGCGCCGCGTTTCTATCTGGCGATGGCGCCGGAACTCCCCGATCCGTCTTTCGCGAAGATTGTGGTGCTGACGGACAGCCAGGAGGCGCGCGAGGCCCTCAAGTTCCGTCTCCGCGAGGCCGCTGCCGAGGGACTTGCCCCAGAAGCGCGTGTCAGGGTGACTCAGCTTGTGTTTGGTCCGTATTCGCCGTTCCCTGTTGCCTATCGGGTGATGGGGCCTGATCCGTCGAAATTGCGCGAGATCGCGGGCCAGGTACAGGACGTGATGCAATCGAGCTCGATGATGAGAACCGTCAACACTGACTGGGGGCCCCTGACGCCGACGCTGCATTTCGCTCTGGATCAGGATCGCTTGGAGGCGGTGGGGTTGACGTCAAACTCAGTCGCGCAGCAACTGCAGTTCCTGTTGGCCGGAGTACCGATCACCGCAGTTCGTGAGGACATTCGTGCGGTGCAGGTGGTTGGTCGCGCAGCGGGTGATATCCGGCTCGATCCCGCCAAGATAGAAGGTTTTACTCTGGTAGGCACGGCGGGTCAGCGGATTCCGCTGTCTCAGGTGGGAGAGGTCGATGTTCGTATGGAGGACCCGATCCTCCGACGTCGTGATCGCACGCCGACCATCACCGTGCGCGGTGACATTGCCGAAGGCCTGCAGCCACCGGACGTCTCGAGCGTGATCATGAAAGAGCTGCAGCCGGTCATCGACAAGCTGCCTGACGGGTACCGGATCGAGCAGGCGGGTGCAATCGAGGAGTCGGGCAAAGCCGGTAAAGCGATGTTGCCGTTGTTCCCGATCATGATTGCCATGACGCTACTGATCATCATTCTGCAGGTACGTTCGATCTCGGCGATGATCATGGTGTTCCTCACCTCGCCACTGGGGTTGATTGGTGTGGTGCCGACACTGCTTATCTTCCAGCAGCCGTTTGGTATCAACGCTCTGGTAGGTTTAATCGCCCTTTCAGGCATTTTGATGCGCAATACGCTGATTCTGATTGGCCAAATCCATCACAACGCGCAAGAAGGGCTGGATCCGTTTCACGCGGTGGTCGAAGCCACGGTCCAACGTGCCCGCCCGGTACTGCTGACAGCGCTGGCGGCAATCCTGGCGTTCATTCCCCTGACACACTCCGTCTTCTGGGGGACGCTGGCCTACACGTTGATCGGAGGTACGTTCATCGGAACCATCATRACGCTGGTGTTCCTGCCAGCGATGTACTCCATCTGGTTCAAGATCCGTCCTGACAATACGGATCAACCTGAACCAGCGAAAAGGCAAGCAAGCCTAGTGGACAGGACGCCACCCCGTCCTCTCGCCACTCACCTCACCACAAAGCTTTAGCCGTACGCCATAGCTTGCTGTTTTTATTGGGTGTCGACTGAAAAATGAAGAGGGTTCAATGTTTAATCTCGAAAGTCAGAAGCGAATCGTAGTCACGGGCGCCGGAATTGTCGGACCTCTGGGATGCGGAGTAGAAGAAGTCTGGAAGAGATTGCTGGCCGGACGTTCTGGCATCCGTAGCCTGCCCGACGATATTACTGAGGGTACGGGCGTTGCAGTAGGCGGCCAGGTGCCGTCTTTAGAAGATGATGCCATCGCGGGTTACGACCCGGAGC